>CAYVJI010000004.1:0-51939 GCA_964451805.1 uncultured Pelolinea sp.
CCACGAGATCTACAACCATCTCTACCATGAAGTATATCTGCCGATGTATGACCGATTGCAGCCTTTTTACAGAGCGATTCAGAATATTTCTGGCACGTGATGTATGGGGGGAACGCATAAAAAACCTTTGGAATGACGCCTGCGCTTGACGGTTCTCAAGCGCTGAGGTATATTATCACCACAATTTTCCTCACGCCCTCGTAGCTCAATTGGATAGAGCGTTTGCTTGCGGAGCAAAAGGCTGCAGATTCGAGTTCTGCCGGGGGCATAAAAAGAAGTGATGCCTAATCACTTCTTTTTCTATTTAGAATTAATCCTATGTTTAAGCAATAATGACAGATGGGCCTTGTTTCTCGATTTTTTCTACCGTCTCCGGATCTGCATTTTCATCTGTCACAACAGCGTTGATATCTTCTAATGCTGCAACGTGGAGCAGACAGACTTTACCAAACTTTGTCGAATCACATACAACAATCGTTTTTTTACTGACAGAAATCATTTTTCTTTTTAGTGGAGCAATTGCCGGGTCAGTTGAGGTCAATCCCTTTGTTATAGAAATACCATCAATTCCCATAATCCCGATATCTGGTGTAAATCTCCCAATAGAGTCTTGAGAGATATCGCCAATCATATCTTCTAGTTCTCGATGAATTAAACCACCTGTGAGGTATATTTTTGCATCAGGAATTTCAAGCAATGTTGGCAACAAATGTATAGAGGTTGTTATGATTGTCAATCCACGCCTGATCTTAAAATTTTTTGCGACAGCAAAAGCAGTACTTCCACCATCAATAACAATCGAATCCCCATCGTGTATCAACTCCATGGTCGCCCTGCCAATTTTTGCTTTAGCTTCTGCATTGGTTTCATCCCGCAGTTGAAGAAATTTTTTCTCAACAACCAAATCTTCTTGCGGGTTTTCCGGCAGAATAGCGCCGCCATGAGTTCGCAAGATCAATCCTCGGCTTTCAAGTTCTGCCAGGTCCATCCTTATCAAAGAGGCACTTACGTTAAAATGATCAACTAAGTCAGATACAATGACTTTTTTTTCCTGGACCAGTCTTTCCAGAATTAATTGAAGTCTTTCTTCTCGAAAAATCTTTTTTCCTGGATTCATTTTTAAATATTTTTACATTATAAATCAAACGAAAATTTCATATATACTCTTTTTGTTGATGCAGCTGGAATAATCCAGCTGCATCGACACCCACTTTTTTTGATATTAGAGATCCAATCCCGCTTTTTTATCGCTCTTCTTTGTTCTAGCTTCCTCTTTCAAGGTTGGTTTGAGCAATACCAACATTGCAGCACCAGCAATTCCTCCAATAATAATACTAACAATCCACATTAATGGTTTATTTGCGAGAGCAAATACAAACAGCCCACCATGAGGAGCCATTAACGAAACTCCTGATAGATAGCTAACCAAAGCTCCAACAGCGGAACCAACCATTATTGAAGGAAGAACCCGAATTGGGTCAGCAGCTGCATATGGAATTGCAAATTCAGTGATGAAAGTAGCTGCGCCTATGAAACAACCAGCCAAACCGCCATGTTCTTCTTCTGTGAATTTATTCTTTGCCGCAAGCATCGCAAAAGCGATTGCTAACGGAGGAACCATTCCACCTACCATAACGGCAGCTAATGGAATCCAGTTGTTGTTTTCAGATGCAGCTAAGGCAAATGTATATGCTGCCTTATTTACCGGCCCGCCCATATCAAATGCCATCATAGCACCTAAAACCAATGAAAGAATAACTGTGCCAGAAAGGCTTAGGTTTTCTAGTAGTTTAGCAAAAGTCTGATTTAACCAGGTAGCTGGGGGACCAACGATATAGAACATAACCAAGCCGATAATCAAGGTACCAATCACGGGTATGAATAATACTGGCATCAATGAACGAATAGATTGAGGCAAGTTGATCTTTTTTAATTGGAGGACCAAATATCCTGCCAGAAAGCCTGATAACAAACCTCCCAAAAACCCTGCACCAATCCTGTTGGCAACCATTCCACCAACAAAACCGACCGCAATTGCAGGTCGATCAGCGATAGAATAGGCAATATATGCGGAAAGCACGCCAACCATGACGCCAAATGCATCTTTCCCAATCCAAAAGATCTGGGCTGCAAGATTGGAATCTTCATATACATAAATTCCTCCAAAGAGGAATCCCAAGGCAATAAGGATCCCACCGGCAACAACGAATGGAATGAAGTAAGAAACGCCGGTTAACAAATGCCTTTGTAAATCTCGTCCTTTCATTTTATTTCTCCTTTTTGTAAATTTTTTTCGAAAATACTTTTAAATATCATTGGAATTTATTTAATTCAAAACACCTCCTTCCTCTATTGCATAAAACTACTCACTCTGGGTAGCAATTTTCT
This sequence comes from uncultured Pelolinea sp., assembly GCA_964451805.1. Classification (GTDB taxonomy): domain Bacteria; phylum Chloroflexota; class Anaerolineae; order Anaerolineales; family Anaerolineaceae; genus Pelolinea. The sequence continues at coordinate 2,389 of CAYVJI010000004.1, forward strand.
TTGCTTTTTGTAAAGCTTTGCTTGCATTGGCTACAAACTCCCCTGGGTCAATGACAATTGTCTTTTTTCCTTCAAATCGCTCAGTATCTCTTACGCCAATATTTACAGCAAAAATAATTAAATCAGCTTCATCGATTTCTTCTTGCGTAAGACGATTTTCGATACCCATTGCTCCTTGAATTTCAATTCTGATTTCATCACCAGATTCCCTTGCGCTTTTTTTTACTGCTTCTGCAGCCATATATGTATGTGCGATCCCTCCGGCGCAAGCAGTTATAGCTACTATCTTCATCCATCACCTCCATTTATGATCTTGAATTTGATAGGTTTTCCAATAATTTCTCGCCAATAAAAATTGCATTAATAACATCTTCATAGGAAGATGCTTTGATCAGACTATCGCGGAACTCTTCGTGAACCAGCAAGCGAGCTAAACGTGCTAAGACCGCCATATAGGCATCAGCCGACATTCGGTTCGGTATCGCTAACAAAAAAACAAGTTTAGCAGTACCACCGCCCAAGTCTGTCAAGTATTCAAACCCATCGTTTGAACGTCCAAAAGCAACTCCCGCCTCCCGTACGGCATCGCTTTTGCCATGAGGGATCGCAATGAAATTTCCCATATAGGTTGGGCCTAATTTCTCTCGCTCATAAACAGATTGAATGTATTCCTGCTTGTTACTCAGCAAACCTGCCTCATCTAATAATCCCGCCAAGTATTCGATGGCCTGTTCTTTACAGTTAATGCCAGGCATATCTAAGCTGACAGTTTGGGGTCTGATCACTTCACTAATCTTGAGATATTGATTTGCCATGGTTATCAATTTGCCAATTCTCGTTCAATTAATGCCTTTGCCAATATGTCAACAGTCCATTTCGAGGCTTTAGCAGTAATATCCGTACATCCTTTACCCATCTTGTGAGCTCCAGCCGCTTCAAAATCCTCTCTCTCCTGTTTGATGGTCAAGTCATAAGGACGACCATATTTTTTTGCGTGAAGATCAGCACAGCGATTTGTACCGAATTCCTCCATAAACTTTTCCCGCAATTGCTGCACCAATTTAAAATTTATGTACTTATTCTCCCGGTCACCATCAAAATTTTCGCGCTCGCGTGGAAAAATCAAGCCAATAGCCATTGCCCCACCAATGTACGCAGAGCAGGTAGAATCATTGTTCAATCCAATACCACCACACAGCCCAGTAGCTGATTTGAATACTTCTTCATTAAAAATACCCAACGCTTCTGTAACTGCGGCTATCACACTCTGTCCGCAACCGTGATATTTTTGCTCATATTCCATGCCAAGGCGAAAAGCCTCTCGAGATTTCTTCTTCCATTCATGCTCTAAAGGAACTCTTCTAGAAGCAATGGCAATATCGTCTATGAGTTGGGTGTCTTCTTTTCCCAAACCACAGTATTTCTTGATAGTACTGATGATCCCCAATTCCTTAATCGATTTTTGAATTTCGCTTGATGAAGGATCTTGCTCATCAAAATAATGGAAAGCTGCTGCAATACCCCTGACTAAATGTATCGGTTGAATTCCATTTTTTAAACATAGAAGCGTAGGACCAATCAGTCGATCATCTTTAGAAAGCTTCCTAATCGGATCTGCCGCAGACCGCTGAATAGTATCAGCAATCGTTGGATTATTTGTGTGCTCTAAAACATTGGAGACCCATTCCTGCATATCCGATTCAGTGAAACCAAATTCTTTTTGCAGCGCGCTGCTGACTTCTTTCAACGCCCCGACTGCTTCGCTTTTGACAAAATCATCCTGAAGACAATCCACCAACAGAGGATATTGGTAAAAAGAACCATGATACGAAAGCACAGCATGGCACATGTTGTATGTATAGATCTTGCGCAGCTCTTCAGCCCGCATATCATCCACCAATCGTAAAGCTTGGATGCTAGGTATCTGCCCCACAAAGCCATTACGGTCAACTGGCAATTCGGAATATCCATTTGTCCAGACAATCAAAGGGTCTTCAGCAACAGCACTTTGGGGAGCCGCTGGAGCAATACGAATTATCAGGGATTCAACAATGCCAATATTTTGTTTGAAAAATTCCTGATCCTCACCTGCCAAACCCGCATAAAGAGATTCTGAAAATTTCGGGCCTGCATGAATGAGATTCGTGCACAGAATGATGTTCAGAGGATCTTTCTTTCCACTTGTTTTTCGTTCAAGAATATATTGTCTTAGGTCTCCTGCAACACTCTCAAAATCCTTCGGGAAAACCGCCAGGGCAACGAGATCTGATTTCAAGAACTCACGGGAAATCTCTGTTTTTTGCTCAGAGGTCAAAGCAATATAATTCTGAATGACCCTTTTTTCAATTTTTTCATTGCTGGCATGGACAACTGTATATTTCTTTTGTTGATTCAGTTTTTCGATCAGGTCTTTTGACTCATCAATCAAGCAAATTTGATAATCTGCCTGTTCGAAAATATCGGCGATAAAACCACGACCAATTTTGCCCGCGCCCCAGATAAGAATGTTTTTATTCATAATCGATCAGATTTTTTTCTAGGAAGAATTTTTCTGCTTCAAACGACCAAGTCTTGCCTTCGCCAAGATATTTTCCAATTTCAGGCATTCTTTTATCCAGCTCAGCTATGGATATCAGTGGAAAATCTAATACATGGGGATAGATGACTATCTTTCCCGGAAATACCCAATCTTTCATAGCTTTTATCCCATCAGCTATCTGATTTATTCCACCGATTGCCGCGACGGAGTATTGAGGTTTTAATTGACCAGAGATCACACGCTCTACAACTGCTTTTTGGTCATCCAATCCTGAACCGCTATGACCGACAAAACGCACTTGTTGCGGTCCACTGATCAGCCACGCATCCACCTTGGATGTGACCCCCCTTTTCAGGCCGGCAAACAAGTCAATTACCGCCCCAACTCCTGCATGCTGTATGGATTCTGCAATAACATCAGGTATTGCAACCATGATCTGGATGTCATCAAAGCCTCCTGCCTGCTTGACGTTTTCCATTACTCTTTGATATTCATTCTGATCGACATTCGGATTGACAATCAAGAGATCTTTTTTATTTTTTTTCGCAAAGGGTACGAAAAAATCCAATAAGGCTTCATAACGTGATCGGGTTACCTCACTAGCAACAATCAAACCTGGTCCATCGTCACTTTCAATTGCCCGTTGCAAATGCAAACGCCCCATCGGTCCACCAGCACCAAGAATCCAGGTTCTTCCTGCGGGCTTAAGGGAAACTCGCGGATTTGTCTGTTGATACGCTGTGGAAATTTCCAAATCCGATCCCCCTACGAAATAAGTTGAATCGTAATGCAAACGTCCCATATCAATTTCTACGAATCCATCAAGCGGTTCTTCTGCCATCAGAGCCATCACACCAAAATTCTCCAACAACTGACCTGCTTGACTATATTCCTCGGCTGTAGAGTCCAACAAAATCACATCGTCAAATTTTGCGCCTGATTCCACAATTGACTCAATTCCTTTTTCTACCAGTATTATTGAGTTTGATTCACACAATTTCACAATTTGGGCTTTCAGATCCGCGGGAATATTGCATACAATCACTTTTTTCGGCGAGTTCTTTCCAAACCAATACTCATCAATCCAATAACCGCTTCTACTTTTGTGCGAGCCACAAATCAATAAACTGCCTGATTTTTTCAGGGTATTGCGATATTGCATGCGGTAAGCCGCCTCTACACATGCCCATGGTTCTGTGATTGCGCTTGAAGCATAGGGCATGTCATCTGGAATCGGGATAAGGTAATTGCCTGCATCTCCCTTTAAAATTTCCTTCCCAACCTTGGCGTACTGTCGATAACCGCCATCCATATCAAAACAAAACGGTATACTTTTTCCATCTACCCAAACATCGGGCTGTAAAGTATAACGATCCCCAACTCGATACTGATCAGTCAAATCCTTACCAACACCAACCACGGTAAATGAGATTTCGTGACCGGGAATAATAGGATTTGTCTTTAAATCTCGGCCCGTCAAGCGGGGATGAGTTTCTCCCGCATCAATCTCTTTGACATCTGTATAGCAAAGACTGACTGCATCAATGCGCATTAATAATTCATCATCGGTAAATTCTGGCGTGGAAACAATAACCGGTTTCCCGTTCTTCCCCAAGTTTTCAATTCCAGCCCCATATAATGGCCAAGCAAGCTGTTCTTTCTTATACGGAGTATCAGCTTTCAAATAACTTGCAAATCGCTTGAGATCCATCAATTATCCTTTCTTGAAAGACATCAGTTTTTTCACAACTTTCAATAATAATACCAATTATTAGCAGTATTTGTCAATATTTACTAATGCTAATTTGTTGTTTTTTTGTGTTATTTGTCACTTTCTGCGCGCGGTTTCTAGAAATACCTTTTTATTGGTTTGTTGATACAATTCGTAGTCAACTCAAGAATAGGAAAATTTGCATAATGTCAAAAAATAAAATTCAAATTCTTTTATCAAACGATGATGGGGTAAATTCTCCCGGTCTATGGGCTGCGGCAGAAGCTCTTGCGGATTTAGGATATATCACTGTGTCCGCACCGCGTGATCATATGTCGGGAACCGGCAGGGGTTTTCAAAAAAATTCCGATGGCAGGATCACGAAACAAAAATTAAAAATAAAAAATCAAGAATGGGATGTTTATGCAATAGGCGGATCCCCTTCTCAATCTGTGACCCATGGGGTCATGGAACTCGTTCCACGAAAACCCGACTTGGTAGTGACCGGAATAAACTTTGGCGAAAATTTTGGTACTGATATTACATATTCGGGTACTGTTGGAGCCGCTCTAGAAGCTGCGTCCCTTGGTATCCCGGCACTAGCAGTATCACAGCAAATGAACATTGAAGAATGGGACACATATCATGATGCGGTCGATTTCTCGGTTTCAGCCTATTTCACGAAATTTTTCGCTAATATTCTCTTAACAAAGAATTTACCAGAGGATGTGGATGTTCTCAATGTCGTAGTCCCTGAGGGAGCAACTATTGATACGCCATGGAAAGTAACTCGATTGGCAAAAACACGATATTTCAAACCCTATGTAATCCGTAATGGAAATTTGGAGGAAGATGCAAAGATAACTTCTCATATCCTTGATTTGGAAGAAATACCTCCCGAAACAGACATGTTTACAGTGAGAATCGAGAAAAAGATCGCGGTCGTACCACTGAGTTTAGATTTAACCTCACGTGTTGACACCTGCCAACTCAATCAATTGCTACGTGATTAAAATACCACCCATTGATTCATGGGAATAGTCTGGAAATCGGTTTCAATCTTGAACAAACTCTTAAAAAAAAGAAATGACTAGTTATTAAATCGGATATTGAGGATATCGCCATCTTGAACAATATATTGCTTGCCTTCTAACCGAAGTTTTGCTTTCGATCGGGCTTCCGCCATGCTGCCCAAATCCATCAGATCCTGGTAAGCAATCACCTCGGCACGAATAAAACCTTTCATCATATCAGTATGAATTTCCCCTGCAGCTTCCGGGGCAGTTGCACCTCTGCGGACAGTCCAGGCACGCACCTCATCATCCCCAACTGTAAAAAACGATTGCAGCCCCAACAAATCATAAGAGTCACGAATAATGCGGCTCAGTCCAAGTTCCGAAATACCATATTCTCTCAAAAAAACTTCAGCTTCTTCTGGAACGAGCTGGGCTAAGTCCATTTCAAGCTTACCCTGCAGACTGCTTATGAGGCAATGTTTGTGTTCAAAAGTAATCTTTGGTGGTGATTGTCCATCTCCTAAATTCAATAAAATCAACAATGGTTTCCTACTCATAAAACCAAATCCGCTGATTATTTTTTCTTCTTCTGTGTTTAAATCTAGATCTCTGAGTGGTTTCCCACCCTCGAGAGTTTGGTTGATTTTTTCAAATAGGGATATTTCTTTTTCAATTATCCCTTTTTCACGTCCGCCACCTTTACGGTGTTCCTCATTCAGTTTTTCCAGCTTTCGTTCTACCATAATCTGGTCGTTCAGCAAAAATTCACTATCTGTCATAAAAACATCACGCTGGGCATCAATACTCTCGAGCACATGGGCAACGTTCATATCTTCGAAACATCGTACAACAAGAATAAAACCATCCATCTGAGTAAGTAGATTCAATAATTGACCGCTGATCTCACCTTTATCCGTTGCTGCACCTAAACCGGTAATATCAGAATAGGTTACTTTGGCATAGATTTTTTTCTTGGGTTGGAACATATTGGTCAGATTGTCAACGCGTGCATCAGGTACATCAACCACAGCAGTATGCACCTCCAGCCTTCCCAATCCGATCCCAATAGGTTGATTGTTACGCGTCAGTGCATTGAAGATAGTCGTTTTCCCCGATTGGGGTAATCCAATAATACCTAGTTGCATCTCACTTCTTCTTTTTCCTAAATTATATGCTGAAAGTTCGTTCCACCCACCTTGACCGTGAATTTAAATGTGGATATACTAGCGGAACAAATGCCGGAGTGGCGGAATTGGCAGACGCGCACGACTCAAAATCGTGTTCCTTCGGGAATGTGGGTTCGATTCCCACCTTCGGCATCAGAAAGCTGTCAACATTGTTGCAGCTTTTTTTTTAAACAGTGAGCCATGATCAATGCTTAAAATTTCTTTCTTTTGGGAGTTTTCGCAGTAGCTTTTTTTCTTTTCCCGATTATTATTCCACATATCATTAAGACACTAAAAACCGCAAAAACAGCCATCGCCCATATCGCGAATCCCCATTTCGTTTTTTCGGGATTCAAGGGAGACATGGTTGTGGCTCTGTCATCTATCTGGTAGGTTGCCACTGGATCGGTACAACTTGTGATGAAACAATTTTTGAGAGTTCCTTCGATCTCGTCTGCGATCCTTTCGCTAAATCCAATCCAAGCTTGATCGCCTATGATCGTAACCGGCACACCTCTTGCCTCAAAATTCATCGCATCGCTTAGCGCAAAAAGAAAAGAGAGATTCTCTTTATTTTGATAAACCTCATACGTTTTGATGTTCAACTGCGGGAATTTATCAACAAGTGTCTCCAAGAAAAGTTTTTCTTCAGCACAGTGTGGGCATCCATCTCCCCAGAAAAAAATTAAAACAACCTCGGGGTTTTCTAAGTTTGTTTGAGCTAAACCTGTGGATGCACCAATAGAAAACATTATTAGCGCTAATCCGATAATCAAGAGGTTGTTCTTTTTATGCATTGAATTTTTCTCCTTAAAAAGGATAAGATCTACTATTATAAAACGTATCCTTAAATACACGGTGTGCGCAATTTTTAAAAACATCCCTTTTTTTTATGAATCACGATTTTGTTCAAAACCTCTTGACTTTCAAGTCCTTGAATGATATAGTGTAAACGGTTACATTAATTATCAAGTTGTTGGCATTTTTATCGATTAATGAAAAAGAAGCAATCCATTACGATTCGTGATGTTGCTCAGAAGGCTGGCGTTTCCATTGCAACTGTCAGCCGATATATTAATAAAACCGCTCCCGTATCCAAAGAGGTGGGAGAAACCATCCATACTTCCATGAAAGAACTGGATTTTATCCCCAATTCTGCTGCTCGTAAACTAGCCACCCACCAATACTATACAATCGGTTTGCTCCTTTCAGTTGTCAAAGGAGATTATTTTTATGTTTTAGTCAACGAAATCGAAAAAGGTGCTCGCGAAGCAGGGTTTGATTTGCTCATCTCAATCAGCCGCGACAACAGCAGCAAGGCAGGTTCTAATTCTTTTTCAATCGGACCCCAAAACACTGATGGTATGATTATCTTTGCAGATTGCGCTAGTGATAACGACCTTAAATATTTTTACTTCAACCAATACCCTGTCGTCCTCATCGCTCGAACCGCCCCCCCCGAAATACACCTGCCAAGCGTAGGTGTAGAGAACCTGCGTGCAACCAAGAATATCGTCAGACATCTGATTGAAATCCATCACCGCCGCAGAATTGTTTTTCTGCGCGGATTGAACGCGCATGAAGATTCTGTAGCACGGGAAAAAGGATATAGACTCGCTTTGGAAGAAAAGAATATAAAAATTGAGCCATCTTTGATTTCAAGGGGAAATTTTGACCGAGATTGTGCATACCATTCCATCAAGAAATTGATCCACAAACAAGTGCTGTTTGATGCAGTTTTTGCCAGCGATGATGAATCTGCTATTGGTGTCTTAGCAGCTTTGGCAGATGCAGGGATTAATGTGCCCGATCAAGTTTCAGTGATTGGTTTTGACGATCAAGCCATCGCTCCGTTTCTCAATCCCCCCCTCACTACCGTACGGGCATCATTCGGAGAAGTTGGACGCAAAGCAGTGGAACTACTCATCAAGCAGATCGGTCATCAATCAGTTGATATGCAAACTGTAATTCCATCAGAATTAATCATACGCAATTCCTGTGGATGCAGATAAATTTCAATTCATTATCAAAAGGAGGTGCTGATTACTGAATATACAAAACGAATTTGAAGGATAAAAAATTATAAAAAAAATTGAAAGGAGTTTTTCCATGTCACCTGAAAGTAAAAAAAAGAATTGGGCAGATAGCCTAACGAACTTGATGGAGAAAATGGCACCGATTTTTGATCAACCCATTTTAGCCTCAGTACGCGATGGTTTTGTTGCCCTGATGCCCCTCATTATTGTGGGTGCTCTCGTATTGGTGGTTCTACAATTCCCACTTTGTTTCCAAGATTCTCCGGAATGCTATTTAGAATCACGTTTACCCGAGAACATTGCGGGCAGTTTGTGGAATGTTTTTAATGTGACATTCGGACTGCTGTCTTTGTATGTTGTCTTCTCGGTTTCTTATGCATTGGCTCGCCGGCGAGGTGTAGATCCATTAATGCCCGTCATTTTCTCCTTCTTGTCCTATATCTTAGTAGCCAGCCCACAGCTAGCTGGGGGAGAAGCGGGCACTTTTTTGGACAATACGGGTTTGTTCACAGCGATTGTGGTATCCGTCATCACCGTCGAAGTCTATCGCACCTTCATCCAGAAGAATATCATCATCAAAATGCCCGAAGGCGTGCCTCCGGCTATTTCAGCCGCATTTGCAGCCTTGATCCCAGGCGCAGTCCTTGCTTTTGGCTGGTGGTTAATTCGCTTCGTCCTCAACTTCGACTTAGCTGGTGGATTGTTCCAAGTATTGAGTGCCGTTGTTCCCGCAGCTTCGACATATGCTGCCGCTGCAATCGCTGAAACATTCCATGCTTTCCTGTGGACAATGGGCATTCATGGCGACCTGACCATCGGTATTGCCTTGGAACCAGTCTGGCAGGTCAACCTGGCAGCTAACGCCCAAGCAGTCGCTGAAGGCTTGGCTCCTACTGCAATCTACACCAGTATTTTCCGCTCATTCGTTGTACCTGGAGGATCAGGTGCAACGCTGCCTTTGGCGTTCTATTTCACACGTTCCAAGTCAGAGCGACTACGCAGAGTGGGCTGGTTGGGAATTTGGCCAGGCATCTTCAACATCAATGAACCCATCACCTTCGGTGCTCCGGTTATCTTCAACCCTGTCTTGGCAATCCCCTTCATCATCATCACATTCCTGAATGTTACGGTTGCCTACCTGGCTACTTCGGCAGGATTGGTCACACCCACCTACATTCAAGCGCCCTGGACGCTTCCATCACCTTTGTTAATGTTCCTGGCGACTGGGTATGACTGGCGCGCCATCATTGTGGCTATTCTGACGGAGTTTGTGATTCCCGGTATCATCTGGTTCCCTGCTTTCAAAGCTTGGGAAGCAGAAGTCCTCAAGAAAGAAGAAGCCGCCGTTAAAAAATAGACATGTAACAAATATCATAAAGGGTGTGGGAATTCCCACACCCTTTCCTATCAAGGGTGATTTATGAAATTAACATTTATTGGGGCTGGAGGCGTGAGGACACCACTAGTAATTCAGAGTATTCTCAATTTTCAAAATAGAATACCACTGGATACAGTATGCATGATGGACATCGATCCCGAACGTTTGGATCTTATCAAGCTGGCGTGCAAACCGTTTTTATTAAGAGACATTAATTTTAAAATTGATTGGACTACTGATCCTCGTCAAGCAATCGAGGGAGCGGATTTCGTTGTTACTACATTTCGTGAAGGATCCATTGAATCTCGGGTGATTGATGAACAGGTACCCCTAAAATACGGTGTTTTAGGTCAAGAAACAACCGGTCCGGGTGGTTTTGCTATGGCATTACGAACGGTCCCTGTGATTTTGAAGTATGTTGAACTCATTAAAGAATTTGCCCCAAAGGCATGGCTTCTTAATTTCACAAATCCAGCCGGAATATTAACAGAATCAATAACTAGAGTGGCGGGATTTGAACGAGCAGTGGGTATTTGCGACAATCCCTCTGCAATGATGCGAGCTGCAGCTTCGTTTTTAAAAGTTGGAACTGATAGATTGTTCCCGGAGTATTACGGTCTAAATCACCTGGGATGGATGCGTTCAATCTTTCTGAATGGCATCAACCTGGTTCCAGAATTAATCAAAATGATGAAGACTTCGGGGCAAATGCTTGAGCATCTTCCCTTTGAAATTGGAGAACTTGAGAAAACCAGGACAATTCCAAATGAGTACGTATATTTTTATTCTCAACCCAGAAAATCAGTTGAGAATCTTATTAAATCCGGACAAAGCCGCGCCCAACAAGTATTACCATTTAACCAAGAACTATATGCATCACTAAAGCGTATTCGCGATGAAGAAGATGCTCCAGAAAAAGTTCAAGAAATATACTTTCATTATCTCGAACAACGCGGCAGCACCTATATGACGCTTGAGACTGGTAAAAAGACAAATGAATCAACCGAGATTGTTCAGAGCACCAAGGGAGAGAGTTTCAATGAACTCTTGAGTGAATCGGCAGAAGGATATTCAGCAGTCGCTTTAAACGTCATTGAAGGATTAATCAGCCAACCCAAGATCATGATTTTGAACGTGCCAAATCGGAGTGCAATACCCGGGATGGATGAAGATGATGTGGTGGAGACAACTTGCCTGGTTAGCAATGGAGTAATTCATCCATTCGCCATGGGTAATATACCGGATGCTGACTTAGGATTGATGAAATCAGTTAAAGCCTACGAACGCTTAACTATTCAAGCTGCCGTTCAAGATTCTTATTCGCTAGCACTGAAAGCATTATACATTCATCCCTTAGTACCGGGTTACGAAATCGCAAAGGCAATTCTGGATGATTATCTCGCGCAACATGGGGATTATTTTCCTAGATTATTGTCTGACAGATAGAAAAAACACTTTTTTATGAGGTGAAAAATGGAAGAAAAGAAAAAGATACGAGTTCTAATGGTGTGCGCAATGGGTATGTCTTCTAGTTTGATAGAAGCAAAGACAGCAAAGGCTGCAGAGGAAGCCGGAGTACCATTTGAGCTTAAAGCAATTGAAACTGCCGAAATGGGACGCTGGAATTTTGCCGAAAACCCGATGGACGTCGTTTTGATCGCTCCGCAAGTTCGCTTCAAGAAAAAAAGCATCGAAGAGGCTGCTGGACCATATGGAAGCATTGTATTGAACATTGATTCCATCGCGTACGGCATGGTGGATGGTGAAGCAATCTTCAACCAAGTCATGGAAGCAATAAAAGAACGGAACGCAGGCAAATAGTTATACCCAAATAAAGGCAGGTCAACATGCTACTTAAAGGTCTGCTGGTAATAACCAGTGGGTTCATCTTCATTTTTTCTTCGGGCATTCCCATGCGGCTGATCAGCCGTTTCAAGCCCGACTATAAAAAGGACGGTTTATATTGGGGAATTTTAATTTGGATCATCACCTTTTTTTTAAGCACATTTATCCAGAATTTCCTCCGTCAAATAATCATAGCGGGACAGACTACACTGCCAAAAGCCTCAGGGTCTCCAAACCCAGCAGTGTATCTAATTGGAGGGATTTTCACAACATTTCTTCTTCTACTTGGAATATTGCTCTTCCTGAAAAACAGAAAGAAGAAAGGAGAAGATGTGATTAGTGATGGCCTAGCCATTGGTTTTGGCATCGGTTTAATCTCGCAGATCTTCACCGGTATGACGTTGATTGGAGCAGGTGCAGGAATGATCTTTCAAAGTTTAGGCATAGGATTGGCCAATACTAACATTCAATCTGAAACAACTGCAATTATTTCTCAATCCAGTTTGTTTGGTCTTATTGCTGTGTTGTTATCCATGATACTCTACCGCATGGCAATTTTAACGGTCAGCTCTATTCAGGGTTATTTAATCGCCAAGTCAATTGATAAAAAACCTGTTTGTTTTTGGTTGGGTGGATTAGTTTATGTTGTTTTCACATGGTTTATATTTTTCGTTCAATTCCTGCTGGGAGAAGAGAATCCGGGGCAATTATTGGGGGTGACATCTACTGTTGCTTCCCTTATTTCGATTGTATATTACTCAGCTGTTTTCTTCTTCGGTTATCAATGGTTGGCAAGAGAATTGAACAATGGCAGAAAAAAGGCATGATAGAAAAAAGGAGAAGATGATCATGACAGAAAATAAGATACCCCTATATGTTGGCGGTAGAGATAATCGCCCCATGGTAAAAATCCCAGCTGGAGTATTCTTGTTTGGTGAAGAAAAGGAAAAAGTAGAAACCAAAGAATACTTCATTGATGTGTATCCAGTCACTAATGTGGAATATAAAAAATTTGTTGAGGCCACTGGTCATCCTGATCCCGCCTCTTGGCGTAATGGAAACTGGCCAACCGGCAAAGAAAACCATCCTGTCGTAGAAGTAAACTGGGCTAGCGCAAGCGCTTATGCGGAATGGGCTGGGAAAAGACTACCCACAAATGAGGAGTGGGAAAAGGCAGCGCGTGGAATCGATGGAAGAATCTGGCCATGGGGCAACGAATTTGACCGTGAGAAGTGCAACACTTATTCTGGTGATACAACTCCGGTCGGACAGTATTCTCCGCAAGGAGATAGCCCTTATGGTTGCCAGGATATGGCTGGAAATGTTTGGGAGTGGATTGGTGGTGGGAAACCCTCGCAGTTGCGGGCACCTCTGCGAGGCGGTGACTGGCTAGATGGAGCAGAAGAAGCCCGGACCTTTCATGTTCGCATGCATACTCCTCATCGTAAAAATCCCTTCGTCGGATTTCGCTGTGCTTGTGACCATGCCGAGCTTATTAAATAAAAAACACTCATATGGCAAGTAAAACAAACCCCACTTACCTTTTTCTGGTCAGGCATGCTGAGACTACCATGATATCCAAGAAATTGATACACGGCACCTTGGATGCACCTTTATCAAGAAAAGGCTTGCGAGACAGCCAAAAAGCTGCTGATTATTTCAGGGGAAATCATTTTGACGTACTCTATACAAGTACACTTGGGCGAGCAATGCACACTGCAACGATCATTGGAAAAGCGATCAACAAAACACCCATACCATCCGAAGGGCTCAGAGAACGTCATTATGGCATTCTAGAGGGAAAATCTATGGAACTCTTTGAACCCGATGGAACAGGTGCGTGGTATTTTCGCCCTTTTGTTGATCTCGCCCTTTGGCTTACTGGTGAAAGCGAGCATAAATTTATTGAACGAGTTATAAATTCCATCGAGGAAATCATAATAAAACATGAGGGGCAGCATATCATCGCAGTAGTTCATTGGGGTATCCTTAGTATTCTCTCGCAATATTTGCAGGGAAAACCTTTGGATGGCTGGAGAAACATTGGACCTTGGACTGCCTGTGGTGTTACGGAATTAATATCCAGCAACCCTCATTGGAATTTAATCAGACTCAATGATGATAGTTATCTTTAACAAATCTTTTAATAAATAAAGGAATTTAATTAATCACGATGAATAATATTGATGAATGGGAGCAGACTCTTTTTCAACTCATCCTACATGCTGGCTGTGCGCGCAGCTTTGCAAAAGAAGCTGCCGAATATGCAGATTCAGGAAAATGGGAAGAAGCAGAAACTGTGTTGCAGAAAGCTAATGATGAACAGACTTCGGCGCATAAGATCAATACAGCGATTATCACCAAAGCGGCTCGAGGAGAGCAGGTTGACTTTTCTGTTTTATTAGTGCATGCATTAGACCTCCTTATGCTGGCGTGGAGTGAAATAGATTATTCGGAACAATACATTCGGATGAATAAGCGCATCCAATCTCTAGAAAATGAGGTGCAAAAATGGCACAACCAAAAATTGAAAAAATAACAGTTATTGGAGGGGGCAGCACATATACGCCTGAGTTGATTGATGGATTCATCCAACACGAAAACGATCTGCAAGTCGAAGAAATAGCTCTTTACGATATTGATGAGGAACGCCTGAAAATCGTGGGGGGAATGGCGCAACGCATGATCAGATATGCTGAACTAGACACAAAAATTACATTAAATCAAAACCGCCCCAAGGCTGTAGATGGAGCCAAATTTGTACTTTCATCCATGCGTATTGGACACATGGCCGCACGTATCTTAGATGAAAAGATTCCTTTAAAATACAATGTGATTGGTCAAGAAACAACAGGGCCGGGGGGTACATTCAAAGCATTTCGAACTATTCCTGTTACTCTTGATATTGCAAAAGATATGGAGAAATATGCACCCGAAGCTTGGTATATCAATTTCACCAATCCTTCAGGAATCATGACGGAAGCAATTCTAAAACACACCAATCTAAATGTAGTGGGATTATGCAATAATCCGATAAACACAATCGCGGGGATGGCAGAAGCTTTTCATGTAGAACCAAAAGACGTATTCTTGGAATGGGTGGGCTTGAATCATGTGAATTGGGTCAGAAAGGTATTTATCAAAGGAAAGGATTTGACCCAACAACTGATAGATAATATTGAAGAAATGATGAAGATTGAAGAAATGCCAAAGTATGATCCGGAGTTAATTCGTACCTTGGGCGTTTTACCGACTTATTATCTGCAATACTACTACTATCATCCTCAGCGCGTGGCCGAAACAAAAGCCGCGGGCAAGACTCGCGGTGAATCTGTTCTAGAAGTTGAAAGCCAACTTTTAAAAAAGTATGCTGATCCTGAAGTAATGGTCAAACCACCAGAGTTATCTCAACGTGGCGGCGCCCGATATTCAGAAGCCGCAGTGAATCTTATTCTCTCATTGATGCTTGATAGGAGAGATGTGCAAATTGTTGTAGCTCGTAATGGCAATAGCATTGTTGATTTACCTCCGGATGCTTCGGTAGAGGTACCATGCGTTGTGGGTGCACATGGTGTAACTCCTTTATGCATGGGTCACTTACCCGAATCGATCCGTGCAGTATGTCAGCAGGCGAAAGCATGGGAATCTGCAGTTGTTAAAGCAGCTGTAAGCGGTTCTCGTCAAGATGCAATACTGGCAATGCTACAAAATCCTTTGGTTCCTGATTTTCCCACAGCGGTCAAATTGGTTGACGAGATGCTGGAGGCACATAAAGAGTATTTGCCTCAATTTTTCAGCCATTAATTTTTATTGGAGAGAAGATGACAAAGATTGATTTATCGCGAAAAATTGATATTCCAGATTGGGTTGCTTCGGTGACCAAGCCCACAAAAATTGGGGGGGGGCATTTAGAGCGTCAATGGGAAGAAATTGGCGAAGAGGTGCTTCAAGCTATCAAAGAAGTGCTTCCAAGCGGGAAATACACACTTGGTCCATTCCTGAAAAGATTTGAGGAGGAATTTGCTGCGTACAGCGACAGTAAATTCGCAATCGGCATATCTAGCGGCACAAAAGCCCTTCATATAGCATTGGAAGCAATGGGTGTGGGTCCTGGTGATGAAGTGATTACCGTTTGTAATACCTATGTAGCAACCGCGTTTGCAGCTTCATATTGTGGAGCGACACCCGTCTTTGTTGATGTTGATCCAAAAACCTATAATATGACAGCAGCATTAGTACAACAAAAGATCACATCAAAAACCAAAGCTATTGTGCCAGTCCACCTATACGGCCATGTCGTTGATATGGATCCAATCATGGATTTAGCAAAGAAGCATAATCTTTGGGTATTAGAGGATGCCTCTCATGCACATGGCGGCTATTACAAGGGCAGACGAGTTGGATCCTTAGGCCATGCAGCTGCCTTCTCTTTCTATCCAAGCAAGAACATGGGCGCGTATGGTGATGGAGGCATTATCACCACCAATGATAAAGAACTTAACGAAAAAATCCGTATGCTGCGTTACGTCGGACAGCGCGTAAAATTCATTCATGAAGTCATAGGTTTTCAGGATCGATTAGATGAGATCCAGGCAGCTATGCTGAGCATTAAACTCAAAAATTTGGATGAATGGAATAATCGAAGGCGCAAGATTGCGGCAATTTACGATGAAATGTTAAAAGACACACCATTACACCTTCCATTTGTGGCCGATTACTGCCACCATGTATACTATTCTTATGCAACCATTGCTCCTACTGAAGAGGAGCGTAAAAATCTTCTTATTTACTTGGCAGAGCATGAAATAGGTGGATTTGCGATGTACCCAATCCTTGTACCGCTTCAAGGCGCTTATGAAGAGTTGGGGTACTCTGAGAAAGATTTCCCGGTTGGTGCTTCGTATGCGAAACGCGTATTGAATTTACCATTATTTGAAACAATGTACGAAGATGAGGCCCGAATCACCGCCGAAACAATTTTGTCATATTATGATCGTGCCTAATTTTGAATTCCAGAGATACGAATGACAAAAAAAATAAAATTGGCAGTATTAGGTGGCAGCAGCATTGCTTCACCCTTATTGGTTCAAGAATTGGCAAAAAGAGAAGACCGTTCTCCTATTGAAGTGTGCTTAATAGGACGAACAATTGACAAGTTAAAAAAGGTTGCTTCTGCTTGTGCTAGTTATGCAGCTGACGCCAAGGTGCCTTTAAAAATTTATATCGAAACAGATCCCAGCAAAGGATTGGATGGTGCGCATTACATTCTAAACCAGATTCGAGTAGGCGGATACTCAGCACGCGCATATGATGAAAGTTTCCCAAAGAAATATGGCATCTTGGGGGAAGAGACTTTTGGACCTGGTGGAATGAACAATGCTTTGAGAACCATCCCAGTAGTGCTGGAATATTGCCGGATCGTGGAACAGGTAGCTCCCAATGCATTGATGCTCAACCTCACGAATCCAAACAGCTATATTCAATATGCAGCATCTCGATATACTAATGTAAATATTATTGGGGTCTGTGATTCTCCCATTGGGATTTCCGAAAGCATTGCATCCTTGCTTAAGATCCCAGTAAAAGAGATATGGGTAGAATATGTTGGAATGCATCACTTTGGTTGGGTGATAAAAGCTATCTGGAAAGGGCAGGATTTAATTCCAAAAATTTTAAGTAATTTAAAAAATATTCCTAATCTTCCCGTGGACGCAGAAGTAGCCAGAGCAATTGGGGGAATTCCAACGTCTTACTTTAAATACTATTATCATCCCAATCGAGTATTTGACCAGCAAAAAAAACAAGAGAGAGTTAGAGCAGACCAATTGATGGAATTAGAAGCTCAAGTTTTAGATGACTTTAGCTCGGGTAAAGAAAAATCAGAGAGATTGAATCAACGAGGTGCTCACTGGTATTCTGCGATTGTTATACCCGTGATGTTAGCACATGCCAACAACTCTAATGAAGTGTTTATCCTAAACATTGTAAATGGAACAGTGATCAACTGGATGCCTCCCGAATCCATCGTGGAAACTCCAACCCTTGTCAATGGAAAAGGTTTCTTTGCCCTCCAACCAACAGAAGCGCCCCCAGATCTTCAAGCCATGGTGAGATTGAATGCGACTTTTGAGATGTTATGGTCAGAAGCAGTGGTTGAAAAGGATTATTCAAAAGCTTTGCGCGCTATGTTGCTCAATCACCTTGTTCATGATTTGGATCAAGCCAAGGCAATTCTGGACGAAATCTGGAAAATCTGAGTAACCATCCTGCTTGTTTATTTCTTTATCAATTACCCACCAGGACAGTGATAATACCATTCCATTCAATAGTTATCTTTTGGGGGTTAATCGGATTATTAAAACACCTAAGATCACCAGCAAGCTGCCAATTATTTGCCAAAAACTCAGCACTTCTCCTAAAACAAAGTATGCTGTAGCCGCTGTAAAGACAGGCTCAATAGTCGCAATCAAATTGGCTACACTGGATTGCAGATGATGCAACGCAACATTATATAATCCATAACCCATCAAGGTTGGTCCGGCAGCTAGTAAAAAAAGAATACCCCATCCTTTGATAGAATTCCCCAACCAGAACATTTCTGAAATTTTTTCAGCTCCACCAGGTAAATATCGCCCAAAAAGCAGATTGAAAATCAACATGAAAACAGCGGCTAAAGAAAAAATATATAACAATGTCCTCCAGGGATTCAAACCTCTTTGCGAGGCAGAACGTCCCATTAAAGAATAGAATGCATAGAACAACCCTGCGAGAATACCTGTAATCATACCAGCGGCATTTAAATCCCATGCATTCGAATTAAATGCATTAACAATCAATGCGCAACCCAATAAACTTAGAATCACTGCAATGATTTTTGAAAAAGTTAGATTCTCCTTTAGAATCAGCCAACCCAGTAAAACTGTAAACGCTGCAGAACAATACGCCAAAACTGTTCCGACTGCCGCACCGTTCAAAATAACAGAAATAGTCCACAGGGCATTAAAAAGAGCGAGAACAAAACCATAGGCAATAAGATAACTCAGGTGTTCCCTTAAATCTTTCAAAATCTTAACTTTAAAGATCAAAAAACCGATTGACAGTAGAATCGCGACAAAAAATTCACGCCAGAATGCCAACACCAAAGCTGGGATTTTAAAGTGAATATTCAAATAACTGATGAAAATTGAAGTCAGTGAAAGAAGTAGAGCACTGCCTAAAGCAGCGATATAACCCTGTTTGATGTTTTCTGAAGAGGTACGCATGAAATAGCCCTTCCATTGAATTCTAAGGGATGAATTATAAAGTATTCAATTCCGAATCAATTCTTAATGCTCCATGAACAATCTATCCCCCTACGCTTGTTTTAATTCCGAATTCTTTAATAAAATCTTCAATCTCGGCAATTCTTTCATCATTGTATTCGTGTAGCCCTTCTAATGGATAATCCAATCCTAAGCGATCGTATTTTCCCTGTCCATAACGATGATAGGGTATAAGATCCACTTGTTGGACGTTCCCGAGCTGCAATACAACCTGCATGCGATCATTTAATTCGGTCCAGGTATCATTGAAACCAGGTATTAGGACCAGTCGCACATGTATGGGAATTTTATGCTCTGCCAATAATCGAGCGTTTGCTAGAATTAAATCGTTATCGCGGCCTGTCCAATGAATATGCTGATTCCGATCAAAGGTCTTGATATCATAAAGGACTAGGTCAATGTATTCCAACACCTCTTCAAAACGACACCATGCCACGTCACCCGCAGTATCCAGGGCTAACTGGATGTTATTTTTCTTTAATCTGCTTGCGACTTGAGCAATAAAACCAGCCTGCCACAATGGTTCACCACCAGAGAATGTAACACCACCGTGAGAAGTCTGATAAAAAATTTTATCCTTTAAAAGTTCACCCACGAGTTCATCAACACTAATTAGATAACCTATTAATTCAAGTGCACCTTCTGGGCAAACATCCACGCAATCTCCACACGCATCACAGCGGTCGCGGTCAATTTGTACTTCTCGATCATGATTAAATACCAATGCTTGTTGATGACATTCACGAATACATGATCCACACTGAATACACTTATTTCGGGAATACAAGAGATCAGGAATGCTCCGAATCAACTCTGGGTTGCTGCACCACAAACAACCTAAAGGACAACCTTTAAAAAATACGGTATCTCGTATACCTGGACCATCCTTTGTCGAGTATTTTTGTATGTTTGAAATTAATCCAATATTTGGATCGTATAGTGGCATTTTTTGGATTTATAAACCTTGCTGTTCAGTTCGAGCTATGATGGCATCTTGCACTTCAGGAATCAAAGAAGTGAACAAAGCACAATAGCCTGCCACCCGCACCATTAAATCTTGGTGTTTCTCTGGAAAAAGTTGAGCATCTTTCAATTCAGCAGAATCAACAATATTGAACTGTATGTGGAAATTTCCTAAAAGTCGGTTCGCTTCAAGAAATGCAACGAATTTTTCTAAGTTTTCTACTCCACTTAATACTCCAGGGGAGAATTTCATATTTAACAATTGCCCGCCTGCCATTTGAGTATTAGGTAATTTTGAGACTGATTTTACTACCGCTGTTGGACCTGACTTATCCGCACCTAAACAAGGAGAGGCACCCTCGTTTAATGGCTGTCCAGAATAACGACCATCAGGCGTGGCACCAACATCCATGCCATAAGGAACATAAGAGGAGATATTTGAAGTAGACATGGTGTAGCCGCACCCAATAGGACCTTGTCCTGATCGTTCGTTTTTATAAGATGGCAATAAATCTAAGTAAGAGTGATATACATCTACTACAATTTGATCTACGAAATCGTTGTCATTACCAAATTTCGGTACTGCAAGTGCCATCTTCCGAATTTTTTGATACATCTCTCCCTGCCAGTCATGATCTAAAGCTTCTTTCAATTCTTCAAGACTGATTTTATTTTCCTCGAATACCAGTTTTTTTATTACTGCCAATGCGTCGCCTATCACTGAGGTGCCAATTGTAGATTGGCTGACAAAATCAAATTCTCCTCCTCCATTCTTAAGTGTTTTACCTCTTTCAATACACTTATCCACTAAGGAAGAAGCAAATGGGTCAGCATCATGTTTTTTTAATGATCGGTCGCAGATATAATCACTTTCAACAGCTAAGTCAGTATAGTATTTCAACAATTTTTTCCATGCAGCCCATAGGTCATCATATGATTCGTAATGAATCTTACATCCTGGCTTGCCATTTAAAGAGAATAACTGCATTCCTGAGGAAGGATCTGTTCCATTGTTCAATACTAACTCTAATATTTTCCCAAAATTTATATAAGTCATTCCAGTTGCACGATGACCCCATCGTCCTGGAATAGCGACTTCAACACAACCCATTGAAGCATAATCTCTAGCAATGTATTCAGAAATACCTATTGACTTTAAAGAAGATATGACTGTTTCATCAGCAAACATAGACGGCATACCAAAACCTTCGCGGATCAGTTTTGCGGATTCGGAAAGCAAGGAACGAGGCGAACCTTCCCAATATCGGACTGAGAGATTAGGCTCTGGCAGACGCGCCAAGTCCATAGCCTGCAACACAAGATAGCTTAATTCATTCGTCCCATCACTGCCATCCGCACGCATTCCACCTACCATCAGATTGGAATAAAGCGGATAACCCACACCGAATTCTGTGTGATCCCAGGGACGAACTTTATTTAGTGAGTTTAGCTTAATAAAAAAGAGTGCAATCAGTTCAAGTACTTGATCATTCGTCAATCGCCCTTTTTCAATGTCTGCAAGATAATAAGGGTATAGGTATTGATCAAAACGGCCGAAAGAAAAAGAATGTCCATTGCTTTCAATCATCATGATCAAATGACAATAGTAAACTACCTGCAAGGCTTCATGAAAAGATTGCGCTTTCCCCTCAAAGATATTTTGGTTGATCTCCGCTATCCGGATCAACTCCTTCTTTCTTTTCGATTCTTTTTCTTTTTCAGCTAATTCTCTCGCCAATTGTGCAAATCGACGGGAAAATTGAATTGCAGCGTCCAATGCGATAATAGATGCGCGATAAAAATCTCGCTGATCATCAGACAAACCTCTTTTTTCTAACATTTCTTGTGATTGTTTCTGCAAACCACGGAAACCTAAAGCTAAGACTTTTTCATGATGCGGAATAATGTGTCCATCACCCGACATAGAGATTCCGCCGCGGTGAATCACATTTTGTTTCTGCGCGGTAATATTATCTTCCGTAAGGTTTTTATATACTTCTTCTTTATGTGTTTTTCCTCTCCAGAAATCCTGAATACTGCATAATTTTTCTTTTGTATCTTGGGAAACATAAAATACATCACCGCTTCGTTTGTTGAATTTTTCTAACTCATCAATCACCCAATCATAAGAATATTCGGGGAAAATTGGTGCTGCCCTTCCTTGACTAGCTTGATTTCCTACAATCAATTGATCTCTTTCGATGTAAATCGTCATTTTGTTCAGAATATTTTTTAAAGCTTTCGCACGCCTAATCACCATTGGCTCACTCTCTGTAGCTTGGTAGGATTCGGTAATAAGCAATGCTCGTTCTGGGCAGATAGCCGGGGTGATATTCATCAAATCACTTCTAACTGTTTGTACACGCGCATTGGCAACAATTCCGTACTCATGTTGCAATCTTTCTATTTCAGGGATTTCGTTTGTTTCGTGTGACAAATAACTGGTTTTTTCCAAAACCATGTTTTTCTCCTGTTCGGTGTATATAGACCTATTATATCCAATTTGGAGAGTCATCAGATAGTAAGGGTTTTCGGTACAATACTGGTATGGGTGTGATAATTCGTTGGTTGGGAAATGCTGGCTTTGAGCTTCAACTTGAAAATACAACAATTTTGATAGATCCTTTTCTGACCAGACCAAAATGGTTTCAGGTATTTGGTGGCAAAGTCTATTCAGATCAATCAGCAATACGCAACAACATTTTTTCATGTGATCATGTATTCGTAAGCCACGCACATTTTGATCACTGCATGGATATACCTTTCCTTTATAAAATGACACAAGCCATGATATATGGATCTAAGAACACTTGTAAACTTATGCAAACTGCAGGTGTTAACCCGCAAGACCTTTGCGAAGTAGGAGAGGGATCAATGATCAGCCTGGGTAGTATCAGCGTGTCAGTACTGCACGCGAAGCACCCCTTTATTCCAGGATACACAAGTGGGTCTCTTAACAAAAAGCTAAGTTCCCCTCCATGGCATTTGAGAGATTATCGTATGGATTCTTGTTTCAGTTTTTTATTTAAAATTGGCAAGTTAAATTTTCTCTTTTGGAACTCTACTGGTAATCTAAACGCAACTCGAGCAGATGTCCTTACCTGCAGAGCGGTATCTAATAGAAACTGGTATGAAAGACTTCTTAACCAGGTGCAACCCACCTTAGTCATTCCACAACATTGGGATAGTCTTTTCGAATCATTATCTTCAAATCCTCGCCCCTTTTTTGATAACCCGTTGTCGGTTTTTCCTCTAAGCCGAATTGATCTTCAGAAATTCAAGTCAAAAATTCATGATATCAATCCTGAATGTACCGTTCTGATCCCGAAAATTTTTCAACCGTACAAGATAAATATCTCAACAAGAGAGAATAGAAACTCAGTTCAATATCGTTAAAGTGCTCAAAAAAAGTAACATTACTAACTGATATAGGAAGTTTTACAATTCCTCCGGTAAACATCCTGATGTACAATCAAAGAAATTAAACCGGGAGGGTTGCTTGTCTAGTAAATATTCAATCGTCATTCCGATGGCAGGTTTAGGCACTCGCATGCGTCCTCACACTTGGAGCAAGCCCAAACCGCTCATCCATTTAGCTGGACGTACAGTACTTGATTTTGTAATCGACCAATTTCATTCACTGCCAAGGTTTAATGACGCAAATTTTATTTTGATCCTCAGTCCAAATCAGAAAGACCAAGTTCGCAATCATATCCAAGATCACCACTCTGAAAAAAAAATCCATTACGTTATGCAAAATGAGATGCGCGGCCAATCAGACGCTCTGTTTCTTGCGCGCGATTTATTAAATGGCCCAATGCTGATGGCATTCTCTGATACTTTAATCAAGACTGATTTATCCTTTTTAGACACCGAATCGATGGATGGAATTGCATGGGTGAAAGCTGTTCCTGATCCACGCCGATTTGGAGTCGCTAAAGTTGATCATCATCAACAGATAAAACACTTGATTGAAAAACCAAAAGACATTCAAAATAATTTAGCGGTGGTAGGATTCTATTTTTTTCAAAAAGCGGAAGATTTGATTAAAGCAATTCAACATCAGATGAAAGAAGAGATTTCACTAAATGGAGAATACTATTTGGTTGATGCCATCAATATCATGATCCAAAATGGAGCGAGAATGCGTATTCAGCAAGTAGACGTTTGGCTTGATGCTGGCAAACCAGAAGCGCTCCTGGAAACAAATCGTTACCTACTTGAAAATGGTCAAGATAACAGTCAGATTGTGAGACAACGCAATCAGAATACTGTTCTGCCGCCTGTCAATATTCATCCAGATGCAATAGTTGAAGAGAGCGTTATTGGACCATATGTTTCGGTTGGAGAATCAGCCGTGATTCAGCGTTCTATCATACGTAATTCTATTGTGGAACATGGAGCATCAATTAGCCAAGAAATTATTGAGGATTCCATCATAGGTTGCCGAACAATTTTGAGTGGAAAACCTAAAACCATGAACATTGGAGATGATTCTTGGTTCGAAGCGTAGATGTAAATGTTTCTTTCCATTCGGGCTTCTCTGGTTGTGATTATCCAGTCCGAATTCATTCATGCGAATCACAATTGATTATCAAAAGAATACTTAAAGAATGGCGTGAACCAGGATATAAATTCTTTCTCGTAGAAACAAAAAATCAAAGATATTATAAATTGATCTTTATTGAAACCAGTGGCAAATGGCGAATAATTGATACAAACTTTATAAAATGAGGACTTACGATGAGGAAAATGTATTTATCACAACGCGTGCAAGAATTGAAACCTTCTGGTATTAGGAAATTTTTTGACATCGCAGCAACAATGAAAGATGTCATATCCCTGGGAATTGGAGAACCCGATTTTGATTCACCTCAACCAATTATTGAGGCAGGGAAGCAATCTCTAGATAATCATCTAACCCATTACACTGCCAATCGTGGAATCTTACCTCTAAGACGCGCTCTCAGTGACCATTTAGTAAAACTTTATGGCGTCACATATAACCCAGAAGATGAAATTGTAATAACGGTTGGGGGTTCTGAGGCTCTACTCCTTGCTATTTCCGCATTGTTAGACCCGGGTGATGAAGTCCTTCTGCCAACACCATGTTTTGTTTCATATCAAGGAGTAATTCTCCTGGCTGGTGGTATTTCAGTAGAGGTCCCCAGTTTGATGGAGAATAACTTCTTGCCTGATCCACTTTCTCTTGAAAAAGCGATCACTCCAAAAACCAAGGCGATTTTAATCAGTTATCCATCCAACCCAACCGGAGCAGTGGCTGATCGAAAAATTATGTCCGAAATTGCCCGATTGGCTGAAAAATATGATTTGATTGTCATTTCGGATGAGATTTATGATCGACTTGTTTATGGAGTTGAACACGTTTGCTTTTCTACTCTCCCTGGAATGCGGATACGTACAATTTTAATAGGTGGTTTTTCCAAAGATTATGCGATGACAGGATGGCGCATTGGCTATGTATGTGCTCCAAAAGAGCTCTTGGATGGGATGGCACGTATCCATCAATATATTATTATGACAGCTCCCACAATTTCACAGTATGGGGCTCTTCAAGGGCTGACTTGTTGTGAGGATTATGTACAAAAAATGCTTCAGGAATATGATCGCCGCCGAAAATTGGTTGTGGAAGGTTTCAACTATATTGGACTACCAACCATAGAACCTCATGGGGCTTTCTATGCATTTCCAAAAGTTGACGTGACCGGATTGAACGACGAGGAGTTCGCAGAAAAATTACTCAATGAAAAGCAGGTCGCAGTTGTTCCAGGTTCAGCCTTTGGATCAGGCGGGGCAGGTTTCGTGCGTTGTTCTTATGCAACAGCTTTTGATCAGATTGAAGAAGCATTAGACCGTATTCAACAATTTGTAAAATCTATCTAAATATTAAATCAAGTCTAATTCTCTTGGTAATTCATAAATATGTATAAGGAATTTTGAATCTGGAGTGATTTGTTGTTTGTTATTTTATATTTTATACGCTTATATTATTATTACTTTCCTATTTTCGCGCTTTGGTAGAATTGGCTTAATTGAGTGAGAGAATATTTTTATGAATTATTTAGTTGACATTGGGTTGGAAGTTCATGTTGAGCTTGCTACTCTCTCGAAGATGTTTTGCGCATGCCCAGTTGTTGATCCTACAACGTCTATGCCCAACTCTGCGGTATGCCCAGTTTGCTGTGGCATGCCGGGAGTCTTGCCAGTAATAAACCAAAAAGCAGTTGAATTGGCAATAAAGGCGGGGTTGGCACTTAATTGCACAATTGCTTCTACTAGTATTTTCGCTCGCAAGAATTATTTTTATCCGGATCTGCCCAAGGGATACCAGATTTCCCAATACGAACTACCACTGGCAACCAATGGATATATCCAGATTAATAATCAAGGAGGAGAAAGAAACATCCGTATTCGTCGTGCTCACCTGGAGGAAGATACGGGAAAATTGACACATATAAATAAAAACGGGGAAGCATATTCTTTAGTGGATCTCAATCGTGCAGGGGTTCCATTGCTTGAGATTGTCAGCGAACCGGATATGCACAGCGTGGATGATGTACGGAGTTACAGCCATGAATTGCGTTTATTACTACGCTGGTTGGGAGTCAGCAAGGGCAACATGGAAAAAGGAAACATGCGATTTGAAGCCAATCTCTCCATGAGACCTGAAGGAGTGGACACTCTTGGAACCCGCGTTGAAATTAAAAATCTTAATAGTTTCAAAGCAATGGAACAAGCAATCTTTTACCAAATCAAAATTCAAGAAAATACCTTGGCAAGCGGCGGGAAGGTTCTACAGCAAACACTTGGCTGGAATGAAGCGATGGGCAAAACAATCACACAACGAAGCAAGGAAGATGCCGATGACTATCGATATTTTTCCGAACCTGATCTACCACCTTTAATCATCGAGAAAGAATGGTTGGAGTCAATAAAAGCAAATCTACCTGAAACACTGAAGCAAATTCGCAAGCGTTACATTGCAGAATTTGAATTACACAGCGAGGATATCGAACGGTTATTTGAAGAAAAAGAGAAAATCCAATTTTTTGAAGAATGCCTAGCTTCCGCGCCAAATCTTTCTCCAAAAGTAATAGCCAATTGGATGTTGACTGACCTGTTCTCCTGGATAAATCAACATAGAACCCAACTCTCTGAAATTCGGATTAGCCCAAATCAATTTTGTAAGTTGGTCAATCAAGTTGAGGAAGGAATAATTAATCAAAATACTGGAAAAGAAATATTAGCAGAGATGCTAGACAATGGAAAAGACTCCTCTGAGATTATTGGTGTAAGAGAATTACGTCAAATTTCAAATAATGAAATGATTGCAGAAATGGTTTCGATTGTTTTACATGAAAATACCCAGGAGGTCATCTCTTACCAGGAAGGTAAAGAGAACCTTGTGAATTGGTTTTTTGGGCAGGTGATGAGAAAAGCCCATGGAAAAGCCAATCCACAATTAGTGAAAAAAGAATTGCATCGTCAACTAAAAACCATAAAATTTATTAAATCCAACAAAAACTGATGAAAGAATTGCACCAAATTTCTCCTCTTACTTAAGCCATTTTGTGTCCTTTTGATTCTGCAACATTCCTTGAAACGAGAATATCCGCATATTTTGTGTGGACTTGCATCTTTAAAATAAGAGAAAAAAATTTCAAGGTGGAGGACATTTATCACCTTGACGATGTTTTGATAAACCTTAAACTATAAAGGATTGAAAAATAGGTTTTTGTAACATTTTTATGATATCAGGGAGTAGCTCGCTCATTTACAGGAGTAGAGGAGTGATTTAAATGAACGCAACAACCAATGCATTTCAAATGGCTCAACAACAGTTTGATCAAGTTGCAGACCAACTAAACCTGGATCAGCAAGTCCGCGAATACCTGCGGTGGCCGCTTAGGGAATTCCATTTCCGTATTCCAGTTCGTATGGATAATGACACCATACATATTTTTAATGGCTATCGGGTTCAGCATAATGATGCCATCGGACCATGCAAGGGTGGTATTCGCTTTCACCCTTCTGAAACCATTGATACTGTGCGTGCTTTAGCCACCTGGATGACCTGGAAATGCGCCGTAGCAAACATCCCATTGGGGGGAGGGAAAGGTGGGGTAGTTGTTGATCCAGCCACATTAACAACCAGTGAGAAGGAGAGACTCTGTCGTGGTTATGTTCAACAAATTTGGCGTGAAATTGGTCCTCGTCAAGATGTTCCTGCCCCTGATGTAGGAACTACTCCTCAAATGATGGGGTGGATGATGGATGAGTATTCAAAATTAGCCGGCGAGTATACTCCAGGCGTAATAACCGGTAAACCGGTTGGCGGGGGTGGTTCACTTGGTCGGACTGAAGCAACTGGTTATGGAGTGATCTATAACCTACGAGAAGCTATGCAAAAATTGAATATTGATTCCTCAAAGTGCAGTGCTGCGATCCAGGGTTTTGGAAATGTTGCGCAATACGCCGCAATCGGTTTTTGTGAAATACTCAAGGGTATAGTAACAGCGGTTTCTTATTGGGATCGCGATGATCGCATAAGCTACACTGTTAGTCATACAAAGGGCATAGATCCGCACTTCTTGATAAGTATCACCGATCAATATGGATCGATTGACAAAAACAAAGCAAAAGCAGCGGGTTACCAAATCGAGGAAGCAAATGCCTGGCTCTCAAAAAGCGTGGATGTTCTTATCCCAGCTGCTATTGAAGGACAAATCAATGCAGAGACAGTTGATTTAATATCAGAAAAAGTTCAGTTAATTGCTGAAGGAGCAAACGGTCCAACAACCTTGGAAGCAGATGAGCAGCTCAAACATCGTGGTGTTTTTATTATCCCAGACTTTCTCTGCAATGCAGGAGGTGTTACCGTATCCTATTTTGAAAGCGTTCAGAATGATATGAACTATTATTGGGCGAAAAAAGAGGTTCTCGATCGACTGGATGAAAAAATCACGACCGCTTTCCAAAGCGTCTTTAATATGTATGAAAGCGAGAAGGTATCCATGCGCGATGCTGCTTATATGGTCGCCATTAACCGTGTTGTTAAAGCAATGCAATTGAGGGGATGGATATAAAGAAAAATCAAGGAAAACAAAAAGCGAAACTATGAGCCAGTTCCGCTTTTTGTTTTAAAATAGTATCATTGTTCAATAATTCGATCTCGATGTATACTCTTTTTATCAATCCTTTCGAAGGAGGGTTCTGACTATGAAGCTGATAGTATCACAAGCTCAACTCGCTCATGGATTGGGGGTAGTGTCTCGAGCAGTCTCACCTCGAAGCACTCTGCCTGTTCTTAACAATATATTAATTGCCACTGATGAAGGGCGCTTACGGCTCTCAGCCACAAATTTAGAATTAGGTATTACTTATTGGTTAGGAGCTCAAATTGAGGAAGAGGGAAGCGTTACAATTCCAGCAAGAATATTTTCCGACTTAGTCAATACTCTGCCAGGTGACAAAGTCAGCTTGACGCTAACCGCTCGTACTCAATCTTTAAATATACATTGCGGATCATCTAATTTTGATATCAAAGGAATTGACGCTCAGGAATTTCCCCCCATGCCAACACCTGATTTGTCATCAGGTGTTGAGTTGAATGTATCTGACTTTAAGGAAATGATCCACCAAGTTGCCTTCGCAGCTTCTACCGATGAAGCGCGGCCTGTCTTACAGGGTGTTCTTATGGAAATAAACGAAAATCAGATTTCAATGGCAGCTACGGATGGTTTTCGTATCGCAGTACGCATCGCAGAAATTTCAAATCCAATCGACACTCCCGTTAAAGTGATAATTCCAGCACGATCACTGGGTGAATTAGCACGAATTGCCACAGATGGCAATGAAGCAATCACGATGGTCGTCCCACAGGAACGTGGACAAGCCATCTTTCACCTCAAAGATGCCGAATTGGTCACACAGTTAATTGAGGGAAATTTTCCAGATTATCGCGCAATCATTCCGCGCAGTTTTAAGACACGTACAGTAATCTCCACTACAGATTTTTTAAAAGCCTGTCGACAAGCAGAGATTATTGCTCGTGAAGGGAATTTTGTCATTCGCTTAAATATCCAATCTCAAGAGAGCGGACCCGGTACAGTAGAATTTTCATCCCAGTCAGAAGAAATGGGCTCGGGAGAAGTAGTAGTAGATGCCAACATCGAGGGTCCTGAACTATTAATAGCTTTCAATGTACGCTTCCTCAGCGAAGTTTTGGAAGTTATAAGCTCACCCAATACAATTCTGGAAACGAATGCAAATAACACCCCCGGTATGCTTTCACTGGTTGGGGACGATAGTTATAAACATGTTATTATGCCTATGCACTTGGGATAATTAGCTTTTTATCCCTTCAAAATAATCGGTTGTTGCTGATTACTTCGCAGAAATGCTGTCTGTTGAGAAATCCTGGAAGTAAAGATTGATTGGGCAAAGACGTTAATAATAAATGCAATCATTTTCCAATTCCACCGATCGCTTAATGAGTATAACCCTTACATTAGGGCAGTATCCAATTTTGAGTAGTCGCATTCGTAGCCGTATGCGGCATGAAATCTATAAGCGCGGCATCATTAAAAAGCATGAATTCGAAGAGCAAATACGCAAACAAGCCATTCAATCGCAAGAACGCGAGGGCTTGCGAAATCCAATCGGAGAAGAGCCAGCCGATATGTGGGAGGAGCGCATTGCGCGAGTCCGTGAACAATTCACCGACCTTACTTTCAGCCAGCACTTATCATTTGATCTTTTTCAACAAATAATCACCGATGTTTTAAACGAGAGAGGTATACAACAATTAGATCCTACCTTGGCATTCAATCCAGAGCAAGCTCCACAAGAGCTTATCTTTGAGCATGCCTGGTCAATTCTCAGGCTGCCCCTGAACGAAAGACAAAAGTATGAGCACCACCTGGAAGAATCACGGGTTGTTTTAATTCGCACGATGATCAGTGATCAATTACCATATGTAAATATTGCGAAACGCTGGTTTACGATCCCTGACCTGGCGGAAATCCGAAAACGCAAGATTGGTACAGGAAGAATCGGCGGGAAAGCAGCTGGAATGCTTTTGGCGCACCGCATTCTTCGCGACGAACTTCCGGAGGAATACCAAAGCCTAATACAAAAACCTGAATATTATTTCATCGGTTCCAACGAAATGTACTCATTTTTTGCAATGAATGATCTTGAACGATGGAATGATCAGAAATATAAAGATGAAGACCATATGCGGGCAGATTATCCGCTGTTGCTTAAAAAATTTCTCTCCGGTAATTTACCAGTTGATATTCAAGAAAGACTGGCCGGAATTCTCGAAGATGTGAAGAAGAAACCACTCATTGTTCGTTCGTCAAGTTTGTTAGAGGATAGTTTTGGCACATCATTTGCAGGAAAATATGAAAGCATCTTCCTTGCAAACCAGGGCACCCCAAAAGAAAATCTCAAGGCACTAACCAATGCAATTTCGCGAGTATACGCTTCGACTCTTAATCCGGATGCGTTGTTGTACCGTCGCAGCAAAGGATTGCAAGATTATGATGAACGGATGGCAATATTAATTATGGCCGTCGAGGGAAAACCATTTAAAAAGTATTTACTTCCCGACGCCGCGGGAGTAGCATTCAGCCGCAATCTCTATCGCTGGGCACCACAGATTCGCCGCGAAGATGGTTTTGTGCGCCTAGTTTGGGGATTGGGCACCCGCGCAGTCGACCGTGTTGGAAATGATTACCCTCGCCTAATTGCGTTAAGCCACCCCTTATTACGGCCTACTCCTGATCAGCGCACCATGGAACGTTGTTCGCAGCAGTACGTAGACCTAATCAACCTTGAAGAAAACCGATTTGATAGCTTGCCAATACATGTAGTATTGGATGGGGATTATCCCGCGATTCGCTACATTGCGCAGATTAAAGAAGAGGGTTATTTCACCTCATTGCATTCTCGTTTGATGGAAAGCAACCGCGAGAACCTGGTATTGACCTTTGAAGATTTATTGCGGCGAACAACCTTTGCGAATTCCTTGCGCATGATACTCCAAACATTGGAACGTTGTTATCAATATCCGGTCGATCTGGA
Organism: uncultured Pelolinea sp.; assembly: GCA_964451805.1. Taxonomy (GTDB): domain Bacteria; phylum Chloroflexota; class Anaerolineae; order Anaerolineales; family Anaerolineaceae; genus Pelolinea. The sequence continues at coordinate 34,476 of CAYVJI010000004.1, forward strand.
ATTCACTCTGGAAATTGGGGAAGAGCTCCCCGGAATTCCTTCTCTGCAATTCACATTTCTCCAATGTCGTCCCCAAAGTCGGTTGGCGGAGAGTAAAGAAATTGATATTCCAGGTCATCTACCTGAAAATGATATTATTCTACAGACAAGGTTCATGGTACCACAAGGCAAGGTTGACCAAATTGAGTACGTCGCATTCGTACCACCATCGGCATATTTCAAGCTTGCTCACAATGCACGACATGAACTAGCACGCATTATTGGCAAATTAAACCAAGCCTTGAAGGGAAAGAGCTTTATCTTGATAGGACCGGGGCGCTGGGGCAGCACAAATGTAGACTTAGGAATCCCAGTTGGATACAGCGATATTTTTAACACTCAAGCATTGGTAGAAATGTCGGGGAAAGAAATTGGTCCTTCGCCAGAGCCCTCATTGGGAACACATTTTTTTCAAGATCTTTTAGAAGCCCAAATTTATCCTTTGGCAATTATACTGGATGATCCACAGAGTGTTTTCCAACCAGCATTCTTTTACCACACACCTAATTACCTTGACCAACTGATTACTGTTGAAGATACTGTCAAAGAGCAATTACGGGTAATTCGAGTAATTGATTATAGAAAAAACCACACATTGCGCCTGATTATGGACGAAGAGCACAGCACTGCCATAGCATATCTAGTAGACCACACAACAACCTAGATTATATTCCTGGTAATCATGTGCATAAATGAATCGTTTCACGTGAAACATTCAATCGCAAGATCCAAAGTTGTGATTTTTTAGAGAACTAGGCTGAATAAGTCACCCGATTTTCTTGGTGGTAGAATTGCCATGAGAAAAGCAAGTATTTGGAGGTGTTTTGAATGACAGCAATAACTGGCTCCTTTACGGTCAAAAAGGGATTGGCGCAGATGCTGAAGGGCGGTGTGATTATGGATGTCGTTACAGAAGAACATGCCCGCATTGCTGAAGATGCCGGTGCCGCAGCCGTTATGGCGCTTGAACGTGTTCCGGCTGATATTCGCGCACAAGGCGGTGTGGCGCGCATGAGTGATCCAGAATTGATTCTTAAGATTATGGAAGCGGTGTCAATACCAGTGATGGCGAAAGCTCGTATTGGCCATTTTGTTGAAGCCCAGATTTTGGAAGCGCTGGGGGTTGATTATGTGGACGAATCAGAGGTATTGACCCCGGCAGATGAGGCACACCATATCAACAAACACGCTTTTAATATTCCCTTTGTTTGCGGCGCACGCAATTTAGGCGAGGCACTACGCAGGATCGGTGAAGGTGCAGCTATGATTCGCACCAAAGGAGAAGCAGGCACCGGTGATGTAGTAGAAGCAGTAAGGCACGCGCGCTGCGTTTTGGGAGATATTCGCCATCTGCTAAATCTGCCAGAAGAAGAAATCATGGCTTTCTCCAAAGAAATTGGCGCGCCATATGAATTAATTCTTGAAACTCGCCAATTGGGACGCCTTCCTGTGGTAAATTTTGCAGCGGGTGGAATTGCCACACCGGCAGATGCAGCATTGATGATGCAATTGGGGGTGGATGGGGTATTTGTTGGCTCTGGTATTTTTAAATCTGCTGATCCGGCCAAACGTGCTTCTGCAATTGTCAAAGCAGTTACCCATTACAATGATCCAAAAATCCTTGCGGAAGTCAGCCGCAATCTTGGCGAGCCCATGGTAGGTAGGCAGATTAATGATATTCCAGAGAATGAGCTAATCGCTGGTCGAGGTTGGTAATCCATGCGCATAGGGGTGCTTGCGCTTCAAGGTGGTTTTATTGAACATCAAAAAATCCTTGAAAGCCTTAAAGTCAACGTTCAACAAGTACGCCTGCCATCTGATCTCGTCGGTTTGCAGGGCTTAATTATTCCTGGCGGTGAATCAACTACTATTGGCAAGTTAGTAAAGGATTTTGATCTGCTCGATCCTTTGAAAGAATTCTCACTCGAACATGCAATCTGGGGTACTTGTGCAGGTAGTATTCTCCTTTCACACGAAGTTTCACGAAAGCAGCCGTTGTTGGATTTGATGAATATCAAAATTGAGCGCAATGCATTTGGCAGACAAGTTGACAGTTTTGAAATTGATCTGAATATTCCTTGCCTTAATAGAATATCGAAGGATACTTCTGCTTTTCACGCTATCTTTATTCGTGCGCCTTTGATAAATAGTGTTGGAGAGGATGTGGAAATCCTGGCAAAATTGCCAGATGGCCGCATTGTGGCAGCACAACAAACTCATTGGTTGGCTACTTCATTTCACCCCGAACTGACCAACGACGATCGTTTTCACAGGTATTTCTTGGAGCTGATTAAATAAAGATTTCGGCTTTATCACTCATTGACTTAGCAGCACTCTATAAGCATCGCAACCAAATCTTGTGGTTAAATAACGAGTTATTGCTTTTGCATGGCCTTCCAAATATTTTCACCACAATTTGCATAGAGTGTTTGTTTAGCCCTGGAAGTTGGTTTACACAATCAATCCGCTTAAAAAATGGCGGGGGATTAGCCTTTGGACAAGTTACATACAATCGCCAACGCTCCAAGATAAACTGGTTGTTGGATTGCAGCCAGGCGAATCGGGGTTACCTCGGTCATTTAGTTGACAATCTTGTTTATGAGGCTGGCTTAAAGAATTCTCGTTTAATGCTCGCTAGCTCAGAACCCAATCAACATCTCTTCTCAATTCTACGTCAAGCGGGATTCTGTGTTTACGGATGGGAAAAATATTGGAAAGTCATACACACAACAAAAGAAATTGTTCACAATTCGAATTTTATCTGGCAACGCGTTTCCATAACGGACATTCCGCTAGTTTCTCAATTCCAGGTAAAGCATCTTTCTCCAACTATTCGCTCTGTCACTCCTCAGGCAAATGAAATTCCACCCGATTTTATACTCTGGCAAGGAAAACAAATTAAAGGGTATGCGTATGTGCGTATATTTTTTGAGAAAGGAATCGTAACGCCGATTCTAGATTCCGACATCCATTTATCATCTGACATAATGGCGGGATTATTTAATCCGCAATCGAAATATATTTCAAACTGGTACATTAAACAAATCATGGCTCACAGTGAGTTTGAATGTATATTATCGGAATTAGCAATTCCGATCTCAAGAAGAAGAGAAATGATGGTAAAGCACTTCACAACCATGAATGCACAATCTGTTGACTTGTATAATCACACAAGGGAAAAAAGTCATGCTAATCCAATCACTCCTTTTTTTCATTCGAATAAAACAAGGGATCACTTATAATTAATAATTCTAGCAATCATTAAGAAGGCAAATAATTAGATGTCTCAACGCCGCATCACGGATGATCTACCAGCTTTACTGGCAGTTCTTCCTTCAAAATATATAGATCAAGTACAACTAGCCAATCATGCAGATGATTTACTTGAAATTATCTTGGATCTTGGTAGATTACCCATGGCTCGATATGTTGACAGGGAAGTCGAAATCAATGATCAAGAAGTATCACGTCATGAAATTGACGAGGTCCTTTCACGCATTGGAGAATTCGATGCTGATAACCGCGCTGGAATTGAACGTACATTACACCGAATATCTGCTATACGCAATAAGCATGGCGCAGTGGTTGGCTTGACTTGCCGGGTAGGTCGGGCGGTTTATGGAACAATTGATATCATTGAGGACTTGGTAGAATCCGGCAAAAGCATTTTGCTTCTTGGGCGTCCCGGAATAGGTAAGACAACAATGTTACGAGAAGCAGCCCGAATCTTGGCAGAAAAGACGCGCGTTGTCATTGTGGACACCTCCAATGAGATTGGTGGTGATGGGGATGTGCCTCATCCAGCGGTAGGACGCGCGCGTCGCATGCAGGTTGCTCAACCGTCTCTTCAGCATGAGGTCATGATTGAAGCAGTAGAAAACCATAATCCCGAAGTGATTGTAATAGATGAGATTGGGCGTGAGCTTGAAGCTGCCGCTGCGCGCACCATTGCCGAACGCGGCGTACAATTGGTTGCCACTGCGCATGGACGCACGTTAGAAAATCTGCTATTGAATCCCACTCTATCAGATCTGATTGGCGGTATTGAATCTGTAACGCTATCAGATGAAGAGGCTCGCCGACGTGGAACCCAAAAGACCGTACTTGAAAGACGCGCACCACCTACTTTCGATGTGCTCATTGAAATACAGGAACGTAATCGCTTGGCCGTCCATGAAGATGTAGCCGCTGCAGTAGATGCCTTGCTGCGCGGTTTTCCACTACAACCAGAAATACGTTATCGCGATGAACAGGATCACATCAACATTGAAAAACCTCAAAATCGTTCTATTGTGAGCCAAAGTAGTTCGCAAGGTTTACGCCGTAATTTTCCAAACGGGGTGAGGAAAGGTTACGATTATGAAAATGGAACTAGGCGGACAAATCAGTTTCAAGATAGCCAAACATCGACGATAAACACACGTTCAGAGCTATCTATAAAACCCTTGTCTGTTTACCCTTATGGTGTCGCGCGAAACAGGATGGAGCAGGCTGCAAAAAAGCTTGGAGTGCCTGCAGGCATTGCGCGAGATCTGCAACAAGCTGATGTAATGATCACTTTAAAATCTTATTATCGCAAACACCAAAAACCAATAATCACTGCAGAGGAAAAAGGAATACCAATTTATGTACTCCGTTCAAACTCTGCCAACCAAATTGAACAAGCATATGTGGAATTATTTAATCTCCGGGAAACACCTGGGAAACAAGTAAACCTTGAAGCAATCAGCTCCCAGACAATGGAAGCAATTGGCGCTGTACGTAATGGACAACGCTGGGTGGATTTACCACCGGCCTCCGCTCGTGTTCGTCGCATTCAACATGAGCTGGCTCGCCAAGCCGAGTTAGTATCGCATTCATACGGAAAAGAACCAAATCGTCATGTACGCATTTTTAAGGAATAATTGATGTTCATAACATTTGAAGGGCCAGATGGCAGTGGAAAAACACTCCAGGTCCAGCTTTTGGCAGATTTTTTAAAAAGAAAGGGATTCCCTGTCTTCAGCGCGCGTGAGCCGGGGGATACAACCATTGGCGAACAGATCCGAAAAGTATTAATGGACCATAATAATGCCGCTATGCACCCACGCACGGAAACCTTATTGTTCTGTGCAGCGCGAGCTCAATTGGTGGAAGAAGTCATCAAACCCCATTTAGTCATGGGAGAGATTGTTATTCTTGACCGCTACGCTGACTCCACTATGGCGTATCAGGGGTATGGGCATCAGAACGATCTCAATCTGATTGCCAGGCTATTAGATTTCGCAACCAGCGGCCTCGAGCCAGATTTAACCTTTCTGCTAGATATTGATCCAAAAATCGGCCTTGCACGCCGTCAAAGTGGTGGTGGCGAATGGAATAGACTGGATGCTTATCAGATTCACTATCATCAACGTGTCAGGGCAGGCTATTTAGAAATGGCAAAAGCAGATCCAAGCCGGTGGAAAGTAATCGATGCGTCCCTGCCGCCTGACATGGTACAATCAAAACTCCAAAATTTATTATTATTATATTTATCAGATAAATAAAAGAAAGGCGCCATTTCATGACAAAGAAAACATTACCAATTGTTCTATTTTTTTCCATACTTACCACTGCTTGCGGTATCCTCTTTGACAAGAGCGATCAAGCTTCGAATCCAGTACAAGCTAGTACTGAGTCTGTTAAAAGTGAGGAGACTGATCAGGACAATCAAATTCCCACTCCCGAACCTTTAACAAATGCGGAAAATCCCTGCATTCTCTTTAACGTGCTCGATATGACTTTGGTAAATCTATATCCTGATTTACCTCCAGTTGAGCAGGGAGAATATACGGTCGGTCCAGAAGATGCATTCCTGACTTTCATTGAGTATAGCGAACCCCAATGTCCATATTGTGCTCAATTGGAACCTATCTTGGTTGAGTTTCAAAAAAAGTATCCTGATGATGTACGGCTGGTTTTCCGTTTCCGGCCATTCCAGGAGTCGTTTCATGACAAATCGATCCTTGGTTCTCAGGCTATGGTTGCGGCTGGTATTCAGGGCAAGTTCATTGAGTTCAAAAATTTTCTTTTTGAGAGGCAGTATCAAGATCCTAATGATCCTAACGAATCTCAAGCACCTGCCAGCGATTTTTGGAGTGGTTTGCAGCCTGATGCTTTCATTGACTGGCTCAGAGTGCAAACACCGGCGTTGGGGATTGATGCCAACCAATTGATTTCAGATATATATTCTGAGGAAGTTGTAGCAAAAGTAAAATCCTTTCAGGAAGAAGCTGATCAATTGGGAATTAAAGGCACTCCCTATTTATTCATCAATGGGTACGAGTGGCCCGAAACGTCTCGTGACATTGGCGTTTTCTCAGTCTATTTGAGGCTTCTTAAGAATAGAGCAAATGAATTGAGCGCCTGTCCTCAACAGGTAATTGAAGAAGGTAAGAACTATACGGCCAACATATCCACTACAAAAGGGGACATCGAGGTTGAGTTGTATCCCGAAAAAGCGCCTGTGGCGGTTAATAGCTTTGTCTTTTTAGCAGAGCAAGGTCTTTATGATAATCTACCTGTTCAGGCCAGTGACGAGATCTTTCTCTCGGGTGATCCATCAGACACTTTATATGGCAGCTTTGGATATGTATATTTGAATGAGCCAAGTGATTTAACGTTTTCAACACCAGGCATGTTGGCTACCCGGGAAATCTTCCCAGGATACGGGACGAATGGTTCGATGTTTTTCATCAATAAGACAAGCATCGAAAAAAGCAGTCAGACGATTTTCGGAAAGGTGACCAAAGGATTGGATGTTTTAAATGAAATTGAAAATCGTGATATTTCAACTGCCGTGATCGATCGCATAATAAAAATCATTATTCAAGAAAATTAATGGAAAGAAATTCCCCAAAAATACCTGGCGTGCTCATCCTCGTGACAGCTTCGCTGGGTGTTTTTTTTAATCTGCTCGTTGCCGGCTTTATGTTTTGGAGCAGCTCTAAAATTCATGGTTCGGAGAATATGCTTGAAGCTGTTACAAATATTCGAAAAACAGCTACTCTTTCAATAGGAATCGGCATACTTAACCTGCCTGCTTTTGTTCTTTCAATCAAAAGGCTAAAAGGGATTCAATTCCGAAGAAAAACGCAATCCTTGTTTAAATCCGCTACCTGGCTATTCATCGCATGGATAATCCTGATGTTTCTTCTTCAGCGGCATGCGAAATTTCAAAATTATGGCGGGTTGAGAGCTGCACTAACATTCATTTTGATTGCCATACCGATATGGTGGCTGGTGGAATTTGCGCGCAAGGGTATTCAGCGTCAAGATACTCTGATCGAATATGGCAGCTTAAGCTTAGGGCTCACCTTTATTCCGTTTGTCATCATTATTCTCGAGGGACTCTCAATCTTGTTCATCATTTTTCTGTTCCTACTTCTATGTTTTTATTTTCAACCTAAGATCCTGACAAATATTGCAGAGATAATCCATTTAATCAACAACGTTTCAAATAGCAGCGGTGAGTGGGAGTTGGTGACATTCCGATTATTCCAAAATCGCCAAATTGCCTTCTTATTATTTCTTATTGTTGGAGCAGCAGCGCCACTTATCGAGGAATTGTTAAAATCGCTATCGGTTTGGTTGTTATCTAATAAACCCATAAGACCGCGAGATGGCTTTGTCCTTGGTTTAATTGGTGGTGGAGCCTTTGCGTTATTGGAAAGCACTGTTCTAGTGACTCAACTTAGCAAACAGGATTGGCTGATTGCTATCTTATTACGCGCAGCGACTGCCTGGCTGCATATCAGTATGAGTGGACTTGTTGGGTATGGCATTGCCAAGGCTCGCGGTGTTAACCACTGGAGGATAGCTTTGCGAAATCTGGCAATCGCCACTGGTTTGCATGGCTTGTGGAATTCAATAGCAATAATAAGTGATTACCGATCCATCGCTTACCCCACCTCAATGACCACTAATACCAGGCTTATAAACTTCTCGTTTATAGCCTGGTTATTACCTTTTATGCTCATTGCGGCTACCATTATCACAATTCGTTTACGGTCTCATATTATTCAAGAACAAGAATCCGAAAAGTATTTAATGCCTATTGGTACATTGAATTCATAATTTAGAAATTTAATCTCCACTATAATTTACACTATGGTGCACATGAAGCGCGAAACTCTTCAGAAGATCGTTCGTTTTTTATTACAAATCTTAACAACTACAAAATTCATTGGCATCGAAAACCTTCCAGACCATGGTGGGATTATCATAGCCATCAATCATATAAATTACCTAGACACACCAGTCTTGTTTGCCAATCCCCGACGCCCGGATATCACTGCTTTGGTAACAACGAAATATCAAAAAAAACCGTTTATACGGTGGTTTACCGAGAGCGCACAAGGTATCTGGATAGATCGCGACATCGCGGATTTCACTGCAATCCGGAAAGCTTCAAAGGTATTGGCTGAGGGACGAGCTTTGGGTATCGCCCCGGAAGGCACGCGCAGTAAAAATGCACAACTGCAACCAGGAAAACCAGGCACAATCATGTTAGCCGTTAAAAGCGGCGTACCCGTTGTGCCGGTTGGTATCACCGGTACCGAAGATGCTCTGAAAAAGATACGGAGGTTTCGCAAAGCGAAAATTTTAGTGCGTTTTGGCAAACCAATAATTATTCCTGAATTTAAACAAGGCGAACGTTCCTCAGACCTGAAATATTGGACTGAGGAATTAATGAAACGTATCGCCGAGTTACTACCAGAGGATTATCGCGGGGTTTATCAAACCCAATGAAATAGATTAATTTTTTCCTATGCCACTTTTTTGGATTAGTATGGCTTTCATCGTTGGAGTTTTTTTATCGGACTTCCTTCCGATCAATGCTTGGGGTTGGTTTGGTTTATTCGCCTTTGGACTGATCACAATTTGGTTTGAACTGCGCTTCTCCAATCGACAAAAGCACATATTATTATCTCAGCCTCTTTTTAGAATTCCTCTCTCTTTGATTGTGGCTTCTCTTGCTTTAGGAGGCTGGCGTTTTCAACACAGCCTACCTGTTTTCACAGAGAACGATTTGGGATTTTATGTTCATGATGTCGACTCAACGATTGAAGGCACTATCACTTCATTTCCAGAGAGGTCGGCTTCCAGTACAGTTGTTATTGTTGAAGCGGAAACAATAACCATTTCCAATAGCACAAAGACGGTCAACGGAAAACTGGAAATACGCCTGCCGGCTGGCTTTCATCTATCGTATGGGGATAGAATTTCATTAGAAGGACAACTTGAACCGATCTTAGATTCAGATGATAAACCAAATCATTCCTATCTAGCTCGAAGAGGAATTACACATCGCATGTTCTTTCCTAAAGTTAGAACTGAGGATATGGGAAAGGGAAATGCATTTTTATCAATATTGTATCGGATTCGTGAACAAGCTCAACGAATTATTTATGACCAAATGCCTTTCCCCGAGTCAGCATTACTGTCAGGCATCCTTTTAGGAATTGACTGGAGCATTCCTGAATATCTGATTGAAGCATACCGTGTCTGCGGAGTATTACACATAATCGCCATCTCAGGTTTTAACATCGCGATTGTGTCAACAATCATCACGAGATTAACCAGACTTATTTTCCAGCCTATAGCCGCTGCTGCCGCAGCAATATGTGCAATTGTTTTTTATACCCTGCTGGTTGGTGCAGAAGCAGCTGTTATACGGGCGGCTATTATGGGCAGTTTAGCCATACCGGCGTACTATATTGGTCGTCGGATTATTGCAATTCACAGCCTGACTATCGTTGCTTCAGCAATGTTAATCATTAACCCATTTCTACTATGGGATACCAGTTTTCAATTATCATTCCTGGCATGCCTGGGCTTGATCACCATAATAGATCCAGTACAGGAGTGGATTCAAAACAGGCTAATAAAAAATCATTCATTGCAGGTTAGTCAAAATTTAATACCGTTGACAAACCTAGCAATAACCACACTGGCAGCTCAATTTTCCGTTCTGCCAGTAATTCTGAATTTAAATGCACAACTTTCAGTTTATATGATATTTACCAACCTCATACTATTACCCCTACAACCCATCATTATGGGGTTAGGAGGATTGGCAGTGATTTCTGGAATGCTGTTTGCGCCAGTTGGGCAATTGTTTGGTTATGCGGTTTGGCCATTTCTGGCATTCTGCAATCGAGTGGCTGTGAATTTCGGAATACAACCCGGCACAGTCATTACTGTTCCATCAAATCTTTTTTGGATAATCTCAGTGCTGGTCATCGCCTGCTTATCCTTCTTCACGATTAAGCAATTGCAGAGGCTTGGAAAATTCAATTCATCACCGAAAATGTAATCCATCGTCAAAATTCCATACAAATATCCTGCAAGAAAAAATCCTTTTTCATTTGTTTTCCAGGTATAATCCAAAAAAATCTTACCCCCATAGCCACGATATTGCATACTTCTTGAGGAGAGAAAACCCATGACCCTTTCGCGTTGGTTGTATTTAATTGGCGCAATTCTTTTTGGAAGCTTAATAACCGGATCGCTTCTATCTGGGTTTAGTTTATGGATAATTTCCATTCTGGTCGGATTGTTTGCTATATACCTCTCAGCAATCTTTGTCAGCCGCATTGTAACGCGAAAACCCAAATCGCATTCAATGCATGAAGTAAGCGAGGATATCCATAATTCCGCAAAAGTATACATGCGGCGACAAGTCCGCACAATCTTATTCGTCATTCCATTCATGGGAGCAGTAGTATGGGCGTTCATGGGATGGCGAGAGACTGTCGCATTCATTCTCGGAGTAATCACATCCATGACGGCTGGTTATCTTGGTATGTCTATCAGCGTACGCACAAACATTCAGACTGCCGATTTGGCAGAAGAGTCTTTCTCGCGAGCCTTCCGTATTGCAGTATTTGGCGGTGGGGTTATGGGCTTATTGGTGACCGGCTTAAGCTTATTGGTTCTAACCATTTTATTTATGATTTTCCGGGATCCAAATGTTTTAGTGGGTTTTGGAGTTGGTGGTTCTTTGGCAGCCTTGTTTGGCCAAATTGGCGGGGGGATCTTTACCAAATCCGCGGATGTTGGCGCAGACCTGGTTGGCAAAGTTGAGGAAAAAATCCCTGAAGATGATCCCCGCAATGCAGCGGTTATTGCTGATTTGGTTGGTGACAATGTGGGAGATTGTGCTGGTCGCGGATCGGATCTCTTTCAGACTTTCAGCGATGACATTATTACAGGCAGCGTTGTCTGTGCAACATTAATATCTATTTATGGAAGAGATATTATTTTCTTCCCCATTCTTTTACAGTGTGTGGGAATCATTTCATCAGCTATCGGCATTCTTGCCACGCGGCAATGGTTTCCTGAACAAAAACCAACAAGTATTTTCAATATCGGATTGTGGGTCAGTTCCATTCTCAGCGCAACGGGTGCCTTGCTGTTATCTGTATGGTTAATAGATGATATATCCATTGGTCTGGCAGCTGTGTTGGGAATTGCAACAATGCTGATTGCGGCAGCGACCACCCGCCATTATGCAGGCATCAACGAAACGCCTGTAAAAAAGATTGCCGCAGCCTCTCATCGAGGTGCAGCATTAACGCTCATGACAGGGACAGCTTTTGGTTTGCGCAGCCCTATCATTGGATTATTGACCATTATCGCCTCCATAATGCTAGCATTCAACATAGCCGGAGGCACCATTCTGGCGATTTTGGCTGTCAATATCGGAACTGATCTTCTGATTGGCATCATCATGGCTTCAGACGCGTTCGGTCCGATTGTGGATAACGCAGCGGGAATCGCAAAAATTGGAAAAGCCAATCCAAAAGTATTTGGAGCACTATCGCATCTGGATGCTGTAGGCAACACTCTCAAAGCCACAACTAAATCATACGCAATGGCTTCTGGGACAATCACGGCTTTTGTCCTCTTCGCTACCTTTTTTAGCATTACGGGAAATACTGTACTGGACCTGATCACACCCTATGCCATCGGTTTTATCTTTGTAGGGATCTCTTTACCCTACTTAATGTCCTCTATTGTAATAGGAGCAACTGCCAAGACTGCAGAATTAATGGTTGATGAAGTTCGTGATCAATTTCGCCAGAATCCAGCTATCCTAAAAGGGAAGGCAAAACCCAATTATTCTTATTGTGTTGATATTGCTACAAAAAACGCTCTGCGCGAAATGCTTTTGCCAGGCGCAATCGCATTTGCATTGCCGCTGGCTACTGGTTTTCTGTTTGGCAGCGCAGCCTTAGGGGCATTGCTGATTGGCGCAGTATCATCTTCCGCTTTGCTGGGAGCATTTTTCAACAACACAGGTACTGCCTTCGATAACGCCAAGAAAACCATTGAAGAAGATGAAAGCCTGCAAGGTTCCTTCGCGCACGCTTCTGCCGTTGTTGGAGACACTTACGGCGATCCGCTTAAGGATGTGGCGGGGCCATCGCTGCTAATCTTTATGAAATTGATTGGCATGTCATCCTTGTTAATCGCCCCCTTGTTGAACCAAGTCACCGTTATCTTTCGATAACAGCCAAACTATAAGTTTATTATTGCTGCGGCGATGGCCGCAGCAATTTCAACCACGCCAATCCCAATTACTAACAAACTGAAAGCTTTGCTCTCGCAACGATGAAAGGCGTTCCACCCAAGCATGATTGCCAAAACCGGAAAGACAAATCCACAAACCACGAACTCCAAGTTTGAAGCCCCTCTAAAGCCCAACGAGATAGGAACCATTTTCACTTCAACAGGCAGACTCTTTATCACCCAAAAAAAGAGCGCAGGCATTAAACACAACAATCCTAATAATACACATTGAATCCTGTTTCTATTCTCCATGTATACCTTTCTCTTTGTTGATCGGCTTTTATTCATTTTATATGTTAGCGTTTCATTAATCAAACGCAAAAACCGCAGCAAGCAAACTACATTGAGTACTCAATCCAAAAAAGCGAACGGTAGGATAATCTCTCCATTCTTCGCCGCCATTGCTCGAGACGCAAGTATATTAGCACTGGTACAATGGGAAATACTAAAATGGAATGGTTTAAAAAGAATCTATCTTTCAACACCCACGGCAAGGGCATGCTGGCAATCACGCGCGAAATCGAAAGACAAATTCAGACATGGGATATTCAAGAAGGAATGTGCTTTTTATATATCCCCCATGCCAGCGCTTCTCTCACTATCAGTGAAAGCTACGATCCTTCCGCTCAGCAGGATGTAGAAGCTTTTTATGAATACACCGTACCGGAAAACCAACCCTGGTACCGGCATACTTTGGAAGGAGCGGATGACTCACCCTCGCATATCCGCGCAACCCTGACCCAGCCTAGTTTGTGCATTCCGATCGACGATAGCCGGCTCAACCTTGGCACCTGGCAGGGTATCTTCCTTTTTGAACATAGAGCAAAAAGCCAACACCGGCGAGTTCTCCTGCGCTGCTTGAAGGTCAGTTGAACCATCTATAATGCGAAAATCCTTTATGGTAAGATAAGATACAGCGTTCCTGCCGCATTCTTTTTTCTTCAAAGCAACAATCCCGTCAAAGCTATTTGATTTGGTTTTTGCATCCATCTAACCTGGAGGTGAATATGGTTCGTGTTACTGACTTATTGAAAGAAAAGGGCAATAATGTCTGGAAAATTGATGTTCGTTCAAGCATTCGCAAAGCCCTCAAGCAACTTGCGGAAAAAGACGTGGGGGCATTGGTAGTGACAAAAAAAGGGGAAATGTGCGGCATCTTTTCCGAGCGGGATTTTGCCCGCAAGCTGGCTGACGAGAATGCATTTTCTTTGGACAGTCCGGTCTCTAAATTAATGACAGCCAATGTACTTGCTGTTACACCCACTGATTCAGTTGAACATTGTATGAAAATGATGACCGACCACCATATTCGACATTTGCCAGTTTTGGATGGCGGCACTCTCATCGGGTTGATCTCCATCGGAGATGTGGTCAAGAGCATCATTTCCGGGCAAAAGTCCTTCATTCGCCAATTAGAGGACTACATCAGCGGCCGGTGGTAGCACCGGAAGACAGGCTTTTATACCAAGCAACATCAGGTATACTTTGGGGGTTTAATTCGAACTGACTGTTTTCATGCAAAAAGCAAAAAACCACACTCTGGGTGCTCAGATCAAACTGACAGCTGCCATGGCAGTATGGGGCGGATCGTTCATCGCCACTAAGATCGCTGTTGCAGAAATATCCCCGATCAGCGTGATCTGGCTGCGCTTTCTCATTGGCTGGATCGTTCTGGGTTGGTTCGCTTACCGTCGCAAAGAACTAACGCTTGCCAGCTGGAAAGACGCCCTGCAGTTCACCTGGCTGGGTTTCTTGGGAATCACGCTGCATCAGTGGCTGCAATCCTACGGACTGGTGACGGCACAAGCCTCCACGACAGCCTGGCTGGTTTCCACTGCCCCAATTTTCATGGCGGTGATAGGCTGGTTATTCCTTAAAGAAAAGCTCAACGGTCAGATCGCAGCAGGCATTTTCCTGGCAACGCTTGGCGTAATGATGGTAACCAGCAAGGGCGATCTCAGCAGCATGCTTTCAGGCGGTTTGGGGCAACCAGGAGACTTACTAGTGCTACTAAGCGCACCCAATTGGGCAATCTATTCAGCAGCTTCGCGCCCAGTTCTGCAAAAGCACTCCGCTCTTAAAGTTACATTCTATATGGTGCTTTTCGGCTGGCTGCTCTCCAGCGTTCAGTTCTTAGGCGGCAGTCATTGGGTTGAATTCAATCAACTCAGCATGAATGGATGGACCAGCATCTTATTTCTAGGAATCTTTTGCTCGGCATTAGCCAATATCTTTTACAATGACGGACTGCAGTATCTGCCTGCCACGCAAGTTGGTATTTACTTGTATCTAGAACCATTGGTAGCCACATTGATCGCAGCGGGTTTGCTGGCAGAAAAGATCATGCTGGCAACGCTTTTTGGCGGAAGCCTGATTCTGGCAGGGGTATGGCTGGTGAACCGCAATGCGGGTGAGCTTGTCTTCGAACAAACAAGCCGCGCAGAGCATTGATCCATGTGAGGCAAGCCTGTTACAATCATAAGCAAATTAAGGCAAATGGAGGGAAGCATGCAGCATGAGGAAAGCAAAAAATCTATGCTGGCGGTTTTCGATCATCTGCGCGAGGAATTGAATGCGCTTCTTGAAGATTTACCAATCCAGGAGAGAAACAAACAGGGTACATTGGAATGCTGGAGCGCCAAAGATATGCTGGCGCACTTGGCATTCTGGTATCGGCATCTCAATCAGCAGATCGAGAAAAGCTTAGCTGGAGAAAAAGCGCTCATTTCGGGAGATTATCTGGATCAGATCAACGACGGTGTGTTTTACCAACATTGGCAGCAATCCTTTGAGGAAGCGCGCCAAGAGGAAGCGGATGCCTACCGTAAATTTCTTGAGATCATTTCCCCAATTAACGCAGATGACATCTGCACACAGGGCAAGTTCTCAAGCTTTGCAGAGCGCAGCCTGCTGGAACGCGCTCTGGGGAGCCATGGCTGGCACGTAGCTGCCCATATCAGCGATTTCTATCAGAAAAACGGGCAACCAGAAAAAGCGCGAGCCCTGCAAGAAGACCTGAGCGAACAGCTGTGCCAATTCTCCTGCTGGAAAGCCAACGCCATCTATAACCTGGCCTGCTTTTACGCCCTGAATGGATTGAAGGATGAGGCGCTCAGCAAGCTGCGCGAAGCCTTCCAAGAAAAGCCCGAATTGAAGGATTGGGCAAAACAGGACAGCGACCTGAATGGGCTAAGAAATGAAGCGGATTACCGGGCTATGATGGGTGAATGAGCGCTGTGCGGGGATTCGTTTCGGACAAAAGTTGACAATTTTTCAAAACGAATAACTGAATGGGGAGGGTATTCGTTTCTGTAAAACGAATACCTATTCTTCGATCCGGCGAGGATTCTGGCGGGTGCGCTTGAGCTGGGAGCGCTGTTTTTTGGCAGCCAGGCGGCGCTGGCGGGCTGCCGGAGCGGGATGCGTCGCTTTGCGAAGCGAGGGGGGATGCAGGGCAGCGCTAATCAGAAGCGCCAGACGACGGCGGGCATCCAGGCGGTTCTGGGTCTGGGTACGATAGCGGCGGGCTTCTATGATGAGCACACCCTGCTGGTTGACGCGGCGACGCGCCAGGTGCAGCAGGCGCTGTTTGACCTCATCGTTCAGGCTGGCTGAAGCGGGGATATCAAAGCGCAACTGAACCGCCGTGGCAAGCTTGTTCACATTCTGGCCACCCGGACCAGCAGCATGGATAAAGCTTTCCCGCAGTTCAGATTCAGGGACCTGTAATTTTTCAGCAACATACAGCATAGAACCTCCATCATATCATTAGAACCTGCTTGAAAGCTTTTTTTTAGATCTTGGCTCTTGACAAAGGAGGGAAAAAATATATAATACAAACCTGTTTGTATTACAGACTACACATATATTATGAGGTGAAAATGAACAAACAAAGTCAAGAGATCAAAGAGACTATCCAGCGCACCAAGCGCTACTGGTATGTGGATGGATTGGGTGAAATAGGGGCAGGCATAGCGCTGTGCCTGGTGACGCTGTTCTATTCCGCGCTCAACCGCATGGAGCCTTCTTTGCTGCAAATGCTATTGTTCGCAGCAGGCCTACCGGCATTGATCCTATTGTGCAACTGGACAATCGGAAAGGCTGTACGGAAAACAAAGGAAAAAATCACCTACCCGCGCACGGGCTATGTAGCCTACCCGCGCAAGAGCGGCAGCAAACGCTGGAAACGGGTGATCCTGTCCGCTCTGATCGGCGCGGGGGTAGGAGCGATGACCAGCCTGCTGGCGGGCAGCCTGCCGGTTATTTACACACACCTGTTCGCTACACTGGTGACCATGCTGGCATACATTTACATTGGTTACTCACTGGGCTTGCCACGATTCTACCTGTATGCCGCAGCCTGCGCCCTGCTGCTGGCTGCCAGCACATTTTTTGAACCGATCCAGGCGAATTTTTTCCTCGCTTTTCTGGGCGGGCAGGGCATGATCTGGCTGCTAAGCGGCTGCATCACGCTATTGGTTTATCTGCGCAGCACCCAGCCAGCACAGGAGGACGCATGAGCAAACGAAGCGAGATCGCCGCGCTAGACCGGGTGATCCACGAACCCGCCCGGCTGGCGATCCTCTCCATTCTGTACGCAGCCAGCGAGGCAGATTTTTTATACCTGCTGCGCGAGACGGGCTTAACCAAGGGAAACCTTTCGGCGCATCTGAGCCGGTTGGAAAACGCGGGCTACATCGAAATTGAAAAGGGTTATGTCGGCAAGCTGCCGCAGACGATCTGCCGCTTAAGCGAAAACGGGCACAAGGCATTCGAAGCCTACCGCCATCAACTGCAGACCTTTCTGAAGGATCTGTAAGCACAGCAG
>CAYVJI010000004.1:52039-54285 GCA_964451805.1 uncultured Pelolinea sp.
GCAAGCCTCAAATCGCCGCAGGAGATGGTGGAAGCGCGCCAGGCAGGCGTGCGCATTCTTTCGGCGCCATTCGAGGTTCTGGTACAGCTGCCACTGCACGAACTATCCGAGCAGGCACTGCGGGAATTTCAGGCGAACGGCATAGGACTGCTAAGCTAATCCTCTTCTCATTCGACCCTATCAAACCATTCGGGTAAATCTGAGCAACCGGGTTCCCAGACGTAAGCATTTTCCCCTTGCGCAATTTTGAAACCTGCGGTATCATACATTCTGTTTATTGAATATGTCAATGAAAACAATCGAATGGGAAGCAAGCAAAATTTTTGCGGTACTCGGGAACCCCTTCCGAATCCGCCTGGTGCTGGCGTTGTGGGCGCAGGAAGGGTGCGTGTGCCATCTTGAAGCGCTTTTAAGAAAGCGGCAAGCCTATATATCCCAACACCTGATGGCATTGCGGGAAGCGAAAATACTTGAAACCCGCCGGGAAGGAAAATTCATCTACTACCGCCTTACCGATCCCGCCATCATGGGCCTCATACAGGCGGCGGGAGTAATCGCAGGTTTAACTCCTGATAAACTCCCAAACAAAAAGGACATTGAAAAACCAAAAAATTGCTGCTGTCCACACTGCACAACTGGTTTAGAGAAAAACGGAATTATGACGGACAACCAACACGCGGCGCTGGAAAAAATCTAAACCAATACTAAGGAGAATAAAAATGATGCAAATCAAAATACTCGGCTCTGGCTGCGCGAATTGTAAGCGCCTAGAGCAGATCACCCGAAAAGTAGTTGACGCACTAGGCATAGAAGCGGAATTCGAGAAGGTAACGGATTACCAAAAAATCATTGAGTACGAAATCATGTCAACGCCGGGCTTAGTGATCAATGAAAAGGTAGCAGCCTCCGGCCGAATTCCCTCCGAGACGGAGATCCAAGCCTGGGTCGAAGAAGCAACCAAGGCTAATTAATATTTCTTTACATCAACGGAAACCCTGACCCTGCAGGGTTTTTCCATGACAGAATCACATTCACAATAACGAATATTAAACGAGGAACAAAATGGGTAATTTCGTTAACGCTGCAGCAAACTTGTTTTATGGAGGATTGGGCAATTTAGCCGCCTATTTGGCCGCGCACGTCCTGCTGTGTCTGCTGCCGGCTTTCTACATCGCCGGAGCAATGACAGCTTTGATCCCCAAGGAAACAATTACGCGCTATCTGGGACGCAATACGCCAAAATTCATTTCCTATCCCGCGGCAGCCGCAGCCGGATTCCTGCTGGCGGTGTGCTCATGCACGGTTATCCCGCTCTTTGCCGGCATTTATAAAAAAGGCGCAGGGCTGGGGCCAGCCATCACATTCCTGTTCGTCGCGCCGGCAGTCAACATTCTGGCTTTGACGTACACCGGCACTGTGATCGGAATGGACCTGGCTCTAGCGCGATTAATACTTTCTTTAGCGTTCGGCATCGGCATCGGCGTCATCATGGCGATCATTTTCAACAAAGAAGACGCGGAACACGATCGCGCGACAGACGCGATGTTCGCCAAGCAAAGAAGCATGCGGCGCCCGGCACTGGTATTTCTACTCATATTGACAGCACTACTGGTAATCGGCACCTTTCAAATTGACGTGCTAAAAAACGTTTATCTCGAATTCAATCTGCCGATTCGCGGAACAGAACAATTCCAAAATTTTCTGCACGCTTTAGTGCCTTTCGATGCCGCTCGAGGGGAAGAAGGCGTCAGCGTTCAGGGCGCGGTCTTAATCGGGCTGCTGGCATTGATCGGCTTTAGTTCCTGGAAGGGGTTAGAAAAAATCCATGAAGGGTTCAACACCTGGACATGGGTTTCCACAAGCCTGGTAGGGATCACGCTGGCTTTCGCTTCATTGAATCTGCAACCAGCAGCAGAATTTTTAGGCGTGCAATTGACCGGCAAATTCTTCGGCGTCCTTTTATCATTGATAGTGCTGGGATGGATGCTCAAGAAAGCTTTAACTGAAGATGAGATGCGTGATTTCCTTTGGGAAACCTGGAGGTTCATCAAACAAATCTTCCCGTTGCTGATCACGGGGGTCTTTTTAGTCGGGATCATACGCGGATTGATCCAACCCGAGTGGATAGAGACACTGGCAGGACAAAACACGCTTTTCGGCAATCTTGTCGGGGTCGTATTTGGGGTATTCATGTACTTCCCAACGCTGGTGGAAGTGCCAATCGCGCAAATGTTCCTCAGTCTGGG
>CAYVJI010000005.1:0-8265 GCA_964451805.1 uncultured Pelolinea sp.
AGCATTTTGCGCGGTTTGTCGCGGCTGGTTCCCAAAATGGTGCCGCCCAAGGTTAGAATACCAGATAAGGCGGATTCATCCAGCAAAACACTGCGATCCTGAAGCAATCCGCGAAACCCGTCATAAAAACCTACCAATTGCAGATCGTAGCGGTATTCAGCGGATTTTCCCAATCCGCGCAATGCAGCGTTCAGACCAGGGGTATCGCCCCCAGCTGTCAGAACTCCAACATTCAAGGTCATGACAATTCTCCATCCAGCATATCTTGATTATAGATGAAAAAAAACTTCGACGCTAAAAATGGTTTCCGAATAGATGTGTGTTCTTCTATCTGGAAAATCGCGTCAATTGGATAGAAATTGGTGTATCGCTTTAGCAGCCTGACGGCCGGCGCCCATGGCGGAAATGACCGTAGCGCCGCCTGTGACGATATCCCCGCCCGCAAACACTCCCGGAATGCTAGTTTGCAGCGATTGGGGATCAACCTGCAGTGTTCCTCGCTGGGTAAAATCCAAGCCGGGTGTGCTGCGCAATAGGGGATTGGTGCCGTTGCCAATCGCCACAACAGCCAAATCGAGCCTCATTTCAAACTCAGCTCCTGGAATGGGCTGAGGACTGCGCCGCCCACTTTGGTCTGGATCACCCAAACGCATGCGCTGCAGTCGTACTCCTTTTAACCATCCCTGCCCATTATCCAGAAACTCCAATGGAGCCGCCAAGAAAGTAAATTGAACTCCTTCTTCTTTCGCATGCACTACTTCTTCACGGCGCGCAGGCATTTCTTCCTCGGACCGGCGGTAAACAATATGCACCTGGCTGGCACCCAAGCGCAAGGCAGTTCTTGCTGAATCCAGCGCAGTGTTCCCTGCACCAAATACCGCCACTATCTTTCCATGGAAATCAAAGATAGGTGTGACAGCATCAGGTTGGTAGGCTTTCATCAAATTGACTCTGGTTAGTAATTCATTGGAAGAATAGATTCCAATCAGTTCTTCTCCAGGAATATTCAAAAAATGCGGCAAACCTGCACCCGCCCCAATAAAGACCGCATTGAAGCCTAAATCGGTCATCAGCTCGTTTAGAGTAAGTGTCTGCCCGATCACAGCGTTCTTTTCAAAGTCCACACCCATGCTACGCAATGCTTCTATTTCATATTCCACAACATGTTTCGGCAAGCGGAATTCAGGAATGCCATATACCAATACTCCACCGAATGCATGTAGGGCTTCAAATATCGTGACGGCATAGCCCTTACGGATTAGATCACCTCCGCAAGCCAAAGAAGCCGGGCCTGAACCAATCAAAGCTACCTTCTTGCCATTCATCGCAGTGGGTTTTTGTGGCGGGCGCGCGGCTCGCTGTTCGTCAGTGACATCAGCGCTGAAACGCTCCAAGTTTCCTATCGCTAAGGGCAATCCTTTTTTCCCCAGCACACACTGCGATTCGCACATTTTTTCTTGCGGGCAGACCCGTCCGCAAATGGCAGGCAGCAGGTTATCCTGCAGGATAACATCAATTGCTTCTAAAAATTCTCCTTGAACGATGTGTGCAATAAAATTCGGAATCTGCACATGGACAGGACAACCCTGCATACAGGGAGCATCTTTGCACTGCAGACAGCGTTGAGCTTCTTCAATTGCCAACCTCGCATCAAATCCCAGATTGACCTCATTGAAATTGGCAATACGCTCCTGTGGCGTTTGCGCAGGCATGCTATGCCGCTGGATTTTCATGCGTTCTTTGGGATTTAGTTCATTCATTATTTCTCATGTTTTTAATTTGCGCATCTAGTTTGCAGGCATGCTCTTTTTTCTTTTCAATATCGCGATAGGATTCATTACGACGCATCAAACTATCAAAATCAACTTGATGCGCATCAAATTCAGGACCGTCCACGCAAACAAACACGATCTTTCCTCCTACCAACGCACGGCATCCTCCGCACATGCCAATGCCATCCACCATGATCGGATTCAAGCTGACAATAGTCGGTGTTCGGTAGGGACGAGTGATATCAGCCACTAAGCGCATCATAGGCAAGGGTCCAGCCGCAATGACGCGGTCTATCCTATCATCACGCAAAAAAAGTTTTTTTAACTCTTCGGTAATAAAACCCTTGATTCCGTATGATCCATCATCTGTGGTAATGATCAGCTCATCCGAAATCGCACGCAGGTCATCTTCCAGGATCACAAAAGACCGATCACGCGCCCCGCTTAAAGAAATGATGCGGTTGCCGGCTTCTTTTAAAGCCTGCGCCACCGCGAAGGATACTGCCGTGCCCACACCGCCACCAATCACAGCTACTGTTCCGAACGTATTTATTTCAGAAGGTTTACCCAAAGGGCCCAGCAGGTCTGCGACTTTATCACCCACTTTCATGCCGCAGAGCTGTCGAGTAGATAAGCCAATCGCTTTGACAATCAAAGCAATTGTGCCTGTGTTCAAATTGGCTTTCATAATCGTCAAGGGCATGCGTTCACTGGTCGGAAATGGACGCAGTACAACAAACTGCCCAGCTTTGAACTTCTTGGCAACCAGCGGCGCTTGGATCTCAAGCCGAAAAATATCCGGGGCGATTTTTTCTTTTAATTCAATAGTAAACATTGGTGAAACCCGCTGAATTATAAACCTCTAGATATCAAGATAAGTTATATTTTCCCGCTTTGAACAAGAAGCACAAAATGTTCAAAGGTGCGGTCATAGCTGCGTTCTGCATCAGCTGGAAAGCAACATGCGGGCAGCTCCCTGCTGCTCAAATGGTAACGGATGCATTCACAGCATATTCCTTTGCGTGAACAAGGTGAATAACTGCAATTGCATTTCTCTAAATTCATCTCTTTCCTGCAATCCATGATCCTTTTCCTTGATGAGATATTTTGGTTGAGGCTTCATTATACCTATGCTTCTCTCATTGATTTATGAACTGAATGAAAGCTTGCTCTTTCATTCAATAGCTGGCAAAACAAACCATAGCCAGTTATCAAGCATTAGAAATTGGATTTGGGAGATTATTTGTTTGGGGCAATAAATTGAAGCGGGGTATTTAGGAGAAAAAAAAACGATTTGATAATTCCCTCAACTTTCATTCAAGGGCAAATGGTCAAGAAATGCATCTACCACACCTGGGTCAAATTTTTTGCCTCGCTGGTCTTTCAGGTAATGAATAGCATCTTGCCGTGACCAAGCCTGACGATAAGGTTGGTCTGAAATTAGAGCGTCAAAGGTTTCAACCACGGCAAAGATACGGGCGGGCAGAGGTATTTTTTCTCCCTTTAATCCCTGGGGATAACCGCTGCCATCCCAGTTCTCATGATGACTGTATGGAATATCCAACGCATCTTTGAGAATTTTCACATTTGAGAGCAGATCTCGGGCAATCTTTGGGTGGCACTTTATTTGTTCCCATTCATCATCCGTCAGATTGCCTTTCTTGCGCAAAATTTGATCCATCACGCCCAGTTTGCCGATATCGTGCAGCAGAGCGCCATACTCGATATTGGTCAATTGGTCTTGAGGTATTCCTACAAGTTTTGCCAACTGCAGAGATTCTTTTACCACCCTTTGAATATGCCCGGGGACTTCCAAGGCATGCAATTCCAATGACCGCGACCATGTTTCCAGCGTGGATTTGAAAGATGAAGAAACGCTTTGTTGAAGTTTCTGTAGATCTGCATATTGGCGATGCGCATCATGTGCCACTGCTGCTTGAGTGGAAATAGCTTCAAAGAAGCTCAGCCAATCTTGATCCGGATAGAAAGGTTTTCGGAAAAAGACCTCCATCACACCAATGGCAACCCCCTTCACCGACAACGGTTTTGCAAAATAAGCTTGAAATTGTTGGGTCCGAGTATGGGAATTCAGTGAACTTAGTGGGTTTGCATTCAGATCAGCGCAGGAAATGGCTCTGTTATCCAATAAAACCTGACCTGCTATGCTGGTTGTCAGAGCAATTCTATCCGGCTGCAAGCGCTGTTCCACGAAACCACTTTTAGCAGAATATTCCAGCATGTTCAAAGCCGGATTCAATAACAGGATATCAGCTGCATCCGCCTTAAGCTCCTTACGCGCTTGATCTAACAGAATTTTGTTCACCACCTTAATATCAAAAATGGATGTGATTGCCTGGTCAATGGCATGCAGCGATTCCAACCGTTTTAATTGCCGTTCTGTCTTCTGATACAGACTGGACCTTTCCAACGCGGAAGCCAGCATATCCGCAATGGCTTCAAACGCTTTTAGGTCCGGTTGTGCAAATGGCTTATGCCTGCCAATTACAAGCAGTCCAAGCACTTTCATTTGCGCACTTAAAGGGATGAAAGCCATAAATGGGATGGACTGAATTTTAAAATTCTCGCACAGCTTTTCACCCTGCAGATGCTGATCAATGACAACAAGCTCCTTTTTTTCTATTGCTGTTTTGCCGATGCAATCATCTAGTTTTATTTTTTGCCCAACATCTACCTTAAACCCACCGTTGGACGAAACAGCATGCATCCTATCACCCTGTTGAGATAATGTGAAGAAAGCACTATCATTTATTTGATAAAAATGCATTAAAACATCCAGTATCCGTTTTGCAAAATCCTCAATGTGAAGCGTGTCGCGCAAAATCGCCCCTATGCTGATCAGCGAACTCATTTGTATTTCACGGTTCTTCTTTTCAGTAATATCGCTGATGAAGCCCTCCAGGATAATCTGTTTTGGATCATCCGTTACCGCATTACCCTGCTCCCAAACCCACTTTTCCTGTTGGTTGCGAGTTATGATGCGATATTCCAACTGAAAGCGCTGATGCTTTTGTATTGCCCGTTGTATTTCTTGCCAAATCCTTTCACGATCATCCGCATGAACGATTTGGTTAAAGGTCATTTGCCTATTTTGAATGAATTCTTCAGGATCATAACCGGTTAGTGTACTGAAACCAGCGCTGAGGAATTCCATGGTCCAATCCATGTCATTGCGGCAGCGGTACACAAAACCCGGCAAATTGCTGATCAGGTTATCAAGCTGCCGCTGGCTTTCCTTAATGGTGTTATATGAGAGCTGGCGTTCATATGCCTGCTGGATGATGGCAGCCACCGAATGGCTGCCTAGCGTCCCGCGTTGAATGAATCCCCGCGCTCCCTGGCGGACATATTCCAAAGCCAAAGCTTCTGCGTCAGAGGGTACGCAAACCACCACGGGCATTTCTGGCAGATTCTCTTTAACCTTTTTATACCCATCCAAACCAAAACATCCGGAAAAATCAGAGCTCAACAACAGCACATCAAATCGAGTTTGTTGTGCGGAATCCTTTAGAGCTTTGTAGTTCAATACCTGCTGCGAATCCATGCCCATCTGTGCAAGGGCGCTTTTCAGCCAAAGCGCATTGGTTCTATCGCTCTCCGCGATCAGAACTGCTAGTCGTTCAGCCATGAAATCTGCTCATCTGGAAAGATTTTATACCGTATTTGGCTTTCTTTGGTCATATACAGAGCTTTATCAGCCGCCCTCATGAGTCCCTCGATATCACTACCGTGAAGTGGGTATATCGAAGCGCCCATGCTTGCGCTGACATGAATGCAATTCTGTTCAACATCCAGATCTTTTTGAAAAACAGCGATGATTTTTTCCATGACGCGGATCACATCAGCTTTGTTGTGAATATCCTCTGCAATAATGGCAAACTCATCACCGCCAATACGCGCACAGGTATCGCTGCTGCGGATGGCATTTTCAAGCCTGCGCGCCACCTGACACAACACCTTGTCCCCCGTCTGGTGGCCGAAAGTATCGTTCACTCCCTTAAACTTATCCAAGTCAATGGAAATGACAGCAAATTTCTGCTTACTCCTCCCAGACCGTGCGACAGTGTGAGCAAAACGGTCTTCAAAAAGCAAACGGTTGGGCAAATGCGTCAAGTGATCGTGTGTCGCCAAGAAGGTGAGTTTCTCTTGAGCAGATTGACTCGCAATGGCTGCTCCCAGAATTCTTGCGGCCGTCTTCAGCGCATCTACCGCCGCCTGAGACCAGGCTATCCGTGACTGGCATTGGTCAAAACCGATAAATCCCCACAGATTATGGTCAATCAGGATGGGGACGTATACAAAAGATTGAATGCCAAGTTTCATCAATAAGGGCTGTTCTTGTTTGGGCAATTTTTCCACATCGCCATGGATAATCTCTCCCAGGCGAAACAATTCCAGCCAGCGCTGGTATCCTTCATGGGAATAACTCAGACCATTTTGCAGCGTTAGAGTTCTTTCCAATTGAAAATCGATCATTGACCATTGCGCATAAAGCGTTGCGAAGACTTCCCCAGCCTGGTTTTCTGAATTACAAAAGACATACACGCGCTCTGAGCGGGTAGCGTTGCCCAATGACTTAAGAACTTGCGGTAAAAGCACTTTCCAGTTTTCTTGAGAAAGGAAGGTTTCTGCTGCCTGATTGACTGCTTGTAAAATTTCATCCCGCATACGGATCTCATTCTCAATTGCCTTGCGATTGATGGCAGCCAGGATTGTTTGGCACACGAGCTGTGCATCTAGATGGGACTTGCTCACAATTTGTTGTGCGCCAATCTTGATTGCATGCAGCGCAAATCGATTACCGTTTTGGGAGAGCACCACAATGGGCAAATACGGGCAAGCATGGCATACCATTTCAGTCGCAGTTGCGCAATCTTCCCCGGCAGGCAGATCTAAAATCACCAGATCATAATTACCGGTTGGCATCCCTTTTAATCCCGCTTGCGGGGTTTCAACTTGTTGTATTTCAAATGTCTTCTCTGTTTGACAGCTAAGCAGATCTGTCAACAGGGTATCCAACCCTGGGTCATTTGAGATCAGCAAGACACGTTCAATCCACCCTTCCATCACGAATCCCTGGAAGCCATCTGAATGGATTGATATGCGCAACCATTCCGATCATCAATCCAAGCCCTCCGAATATTTGTTATGTCCATCTTCTTTTCAGACCACCCTTCCATCTTTATTTTTCATTATACAAAAAGATCAAGCGCTTTGGAATAGCGCTCACGGTCATTTCCATTGATTTAAATTCGCAGATCAGAAAACCATTACAATAGCTAATAGTATGATAAATCAGCCTTTACTTTACATTTTCTGATTGTAAAATTAGTTAATTCACCAAATGATTCAATAGAATTCGAAGAATTAGCTTCATAAAGAGAGAAAACCAATGAAGAAGTTGTTTCAAGCCCGGGGCAAGAGATTTAGTACCATTGAGCTGCTGTTGTTTGCCGGATTAATTCTGCTCAACTATGTGGGCATTCGCAATCATATTTTTTTTCATTTTTCCGCTGAGTTGTTCACGGTCATCGTGAGTACCTGCCTGTTCGCCATCGTGTGGGTCATCAGAGAGAAAATTGATGAAGGATACTTCACGATCCTGGCTATCGGCTTGGCATTTGCAGCTGTGTTCGATTTGCTGCACAACCTGACTTTTGGTGAAGTCAGAATCCTTTCAGGTTTTTCTCCTGACCATTCCTACCATTTCTGGATTGCCGGACGGTTTCTGCAGGGAGTCACCCTGCTGCTGGCTCCGATTTGCGTGGGCAGGCAGACCAACAACCGTCTGGCGGGTTCCGCCTATCTGCTGGTTTCACTGATCATCGCATTTCTTATCACTTTCAATTGGCTGCCGCCAGTAATCGATCCTGCGGGAAGTTTTTCAAATTACAAGGTCGCTATGGAAATTCTGCTCATCGGCTTGTTCGTGCTAGCGATCCTGCATACCAACCATAAAAAAGATAAATTCGATTTGAAAGTCTTTCGCTTTATTCTTGCTTCCTTGTTATCAGCCCTTGCCAGCGAGATATTCATTTCCCTCAGCGGGCAAGCTCATGTGGTCAGCATGCTCGGCTTAAATCTCAAAATGCTTTCCTATGCGCTCATTTTTCAGACAGTGCTGGTAGAAGGAATCGCACAGCCGCAAGAGCTATTCTATCGGGGATTGAAAAATAGCTGGGAACAATTACAGGATTTGATCAATAATCTGAGCGAGGGAATCGCTATTCTCGACCAAAAAGATCAATTCATTTTCAACAATCCCAAAGTTTGCCAAATTCTCGGAGCTGCGCCTAATAAAATAACCGGCAGCTGCTTAACAGATTATCTTTCGCAGGATCAAACACAGAAATACTACGCGTATAAGCAAAAACACGCCCAGCAAAAGACCGGTTCCATAGAATTAGAAATTAATTCTCCAGGCAAAATCCACCGCACCATCATACTCACCTCCTCACCGCGCGTGGTTGATGGA
>CAYVJI010000005.1:8365-12980 GCA_964451805.1 uncultured Pelolinea sp.
GTGCAAGCGCAGGAAAAACTGATCCGGCAGGAAAAACTGGCTTTAATGGGGCAGCTGGCCAGCGGTGTCGGTCACGAGCTGCGCAATCCGTTAGCGGTCATCAACAATGCGCTGTATATGCTCCGCCTGCAAAAGAACAGCAAGGACAAAGTTACGCGCGAGTACTTGGACATCATTGACCAAGAAGTGGCAGCTTCCAACAAGATCATTACTGACCTGCTGACCTTTGCCCGCGTAAAACCCTCCAATCAGAGTCCAACGGATATGCATGCCCTGCTTGATCCAATTTTGAAGAAATTCCCGCCCACGGAAAATGTGAGCGTCAAGATCAACTTGGCACAAAACTTGCCACATATCTGGGTGGATAGCCAGCAGATCGAACAAGTGCTGGCAAACCTGATCACCAATGCATATCAAGCCATGCCAGAAGGAGGTTCATTAGAGATCAACGCGAAAACTACTGGGAATGCTCTGCAACTAGACATTAAGGATAGCGGTGTTGGCATTCCGCCTGAAAATCTGGAGAAAATCTTTGAACCGTTGTTTTCCACCAAGACCAAGGGTATTGGATTGGGTTTAACCGTTTCCAAGATGCTGACGGAACTTAACAACGGGAGAATTAAGGTTGCCAGCCAGGTTGGAAAGGGAACAACTTTTACCTTATTTCTTCCGACACGCAAGATGCCAGTGAAAGAACAAGAAAAATCCTAAGTATTTTGAACAGCTAAGGAATTAAATAAAATGGCAAAAACTACTCTGAAGATCTTAGTTGTGGATGACGATCATAACTTCGCCAATACTTTGAGCGCCATTCTGCGGTCGCATGGCTATTACTGCCAGGCAGCCAATTCCGTCTGCGACGCTCAAACGCTCTTAGCCGAAGACCACTTTGATTGCGTTTTTTCAGATGTGCGCATGCCCGATCAAGGCGGAGTGGATTTATACAAATTAATCAAAGCTGGTCAACCTCATCTGCCGTTCATCCTGATGACCGCTTACACTTCAAGTGAAATAATAGAGGAGGCGCTGGAATCCGGTGTGCTGGTTGCACTGCAAAAACCGCTGGATATTGAAGCTGTACTTCGTTTCCTAACCGCTTTCAGCCAAAACCTGCAGGCAGCTGTGATCTGCCAGGATGAAAAAATCTGTGACTTGGTTAATAATATTTTTAAAAAAGAAAAATTCATCTTCACAGTATTCCCGTCCATACAAGCATTGATCCAATCTTCTCTGAAAGATCCTGCAGTGGTATTGGTGGACGCCCACCACTCATGCGAACATTATTCATCAGAGATCAACGCACTGCTCGATTTTCTTCCCAAAGGGACAATTGTCATTGTATGTGATTTCGAAAAGACCATAAAGAAAGAAAATTTGCGGAGTGGGAAAATTAATCTGGTTGTATTGCCCCGCGACGAAAAATGTGAAGGCAAAATTGACAAATTGCTTTCCAGAGAAATCTACCAATACGCGAAGAGTTTAATACACGAATAACCATTGCCATGCCAAAAGACCAGCAGATCTTGATTGTTGATGATGATACCAACCTGCGGAAAACGCTGACGGATATCCTGCATCTGCAGGGTTATCAACCCCGCTGCGCGAAAAACGGCCGGTCCGCTGTTGACCTGGTCAAGAAAGAAAGTATATCTGCCGCGCTAATTGACCTGCGCCTTTCGGACATGCCCGGGCTGGATGTTTTGCAGCAAATCAAAGAGAATTCTCCTCAGACTGAATGCATTATTTTAACCGGATTCGCCTCCACGGAATCTGCCATCCAGGCTGTCAACCTGGGCGCGTATAGTTACCTGCAGAAACCCTTTGAAGTCAACCAGTTGATCCTGACCATCCAACGCGCGTTAGAGAAAGGGGAGACTACACATGCCCTCTCAGAATTCGAGAAACGTTACCGCCAGCTCTATGAAGGTGCGATCGATGGGATCATCTCAGATGATTTAGACGGCAGAATCGTCGATTTTAATTCCTCTCTTCTAAAACTTCTGCATTATTCGGAACATGAATTGAAGAAGCTCACCATTTGGGATATCACTCCAGAAAGTTGGCACAATCAAGACAAGAAGATGCGTGAACAGATCCTCAAGCGCGGTTATTGTGATTTATATGAAAAGGAATATATCCGCAAGGATGGCAGCTCTGTTCCTGTGGAAATCCTGGGTTTCATTTCGCGTGACACACACGGAAATCCCAAAGGTATGTGGGCTTTCGTGCGTGATATCTCCGAGAGGATCAAAACAGAAGAAGCATTACGGCGTCAATTATTGGAAGCAACTGCCTTGCATGGGATCGCATCCGCCGGTACACAAGCCACCAGCATTGACGAACTCCTTCAGCGAACTACTGATATTCTGCAGCAAACGCTTTATACGGATAACTTTGGGGTATATATCTATAACAAGGAAAATGAAACCCTGCAAGCACATGCTTCATATTTCGGCTTGGAGGAAAAACCAAAAACCCTGATCGTTTCTTCGAAAGTCGGCATCACCGGGCGCGCAGCCCGCACGCGCAAATCCCAATATGCCGCGGATGTCAGTCAGGACAGGGATTATATCGAATCCACCGAACACACCCGCTCTGAATTGGCTGTCCCCATTTTGATCAATAACAAAGTTTTTGGCGTCGTCAATTCCGAAAGCGCTCAGCCTGATTATTATTCACAAGCGGATAAAAAACTCATCCAAACCCTAGCCAATCAACTCGCTGCTGCTATTGAAAGAATCCAATTAGTTCAAGCTGATCAGCAGCACATCAAAGAAATCACTGCCCTCAATGAAACTGCTCTGGCAATCAGCAGTGTGCTGGAAACCGAAAGCTTATATCAGACGCTCTACCAAGAAGTGCAAGACTTGATCCCTTCGGATATCTTTCTCATCGCGCGTTATGATGCTATGGCCGAGATGGGCGAGATTGTATTTGCAAGCGGGAATGACCAGCCGCAATCTGACCATCTGGGAAATAGATTCAACCTGGAGGATAAACTGTTAATTGCCAAGGTAATCCGCGACCAACGCTCCTTTCTGGTGAATGATCTTTCAAAAGAAAAATTGCTCACAGAGACTGAGGTAAGCAGATCCAAAACGCCTTGCTCGTGGCTGGGTGTACCGCTGGTCACACGCGGCAACATTATCGGATGTATTTCCCTGCAATCTTTTCACGCCAGGGCCTTCAATGAAAACCAGCAGAGGTTATTGGAATCCATTGCCGCCCAGGCAGCCATTGCACTCGAAAACGCCCATCTTCTGGAACAAACCCGTCACCAGATCGATCGTTTAGCCGCTCTGCACGATATTGATCTGGTCATCAATTCCAGTCTAGACCTGCGGGTCACTTTGAACATTCTGCTGGATCAAGTAGTGGAAAAGCTGGATGTCGATGCAGCCACCGTTCTGCTGCTTAACCCGCGTTCCCAGATGATGGAATATGCAGCCGGGCGCGGATTCCGCACTCACACGATCGAGCAATATCAACTGCGCATGGGAGAAGGCATATCCGGGCAGGCAGCCATGGAGCGGCATCTGGTGCAGGCATTGGATTTGGGAGATAATCAGGAACACCCGGCATACACAAGCCTCATGCAGGATGAAGGGTTTCAAAGCTACTACAGCGTTCCATTGGTGGCTAAGGGGCAGATAAAGGGCGTGCTGGATATTTTCAACCGCAGCTTGCTGAGCCCTGATCAGGATTGGATCAATTACCTGGAAACCTTAGCTGGTCAAGCTGCCATTGCCATTGACAATACCAGCTTACTGGAAGACCTGCATCGGTCCAATGTAGAGTTATCTTTGGCGTACGACACCACCTTGGAAGGCTGGTCGAAAGCGCTCGATCTGCGTGATAAAGAAACCGAAGGCCATACCCAGCGCGTGGTAGATATGACCTTACGTATCGCCCAATCGCTTGGCATTGGAGATGAAGAGATCATTCATATCCGCCGCGGGGCTTTGCTGCATGATATCGGGAAAATGGGCATTCCGGACTCCATCCTGTTAAAACCTGGACCGCTCAGTGATGAGGAATGGGAAATTATGAAACGCCATCCAGTCTATGCCTATGAATTGCTATTCCCAATCAGCCATCTGCGGCCAGCGCTGGATATCCCCTATAGTCATCACGAAAGATGGGATGGCAGCGGTTACCCGCGCGGATTGAAAGGCGAACACATTCCACTTGCAGCGCGCATTTTCACCGTGGTAGATGTTTGGGACGCACTGACATCCGACCGGCCATACCGCAAAGCCTGGAGCTCAAAAAAAGCGCTGGATTATATCCGCCAACACAGCGGCGATCACTTTGATCCCAAGATCGTAGATGTTTTTCTTTCTCTGATCAAGAATGAAATGATCAACCATTCGGATTAAGTGTCAAAGAATATGAGCATTCGCGGCAAAACTGCTTTTACCATCTTTCTATCTACCATTTTCATGGGTTTGGTTGGCACTGCGGTTTCATACACAGTAATCCTCAACAGTTTTAAGAAATCAGAACAACAGGTCATCAGAGCTGATGCCCAGCGGCTGCACAATGCCCTCAATCACGAAATGGAGAATCTATCCGCGCTTGTTGAGGATTGGGCAGCTTGGGATGACACTTATGC
>CAYVJI010000005.1:13080-46268 GCA_964451805.1 uncultured Pelolinea sp.
TGGATTTTTTTCTTTGGGGGATGCTTCCATAGCATATGCTGTCAGTCCAATTCTGACCAGCCTCGATGAAGGTCCCAGCCGCGGCATGCTTTTATTCGGTCGTCTGGTAGAAGGTGATTTCATTGCACCCCTGCAAGCATCCATTGATTCTCAGCTTTCCATCATTCCCGCCGCCATGTTTGATCAGGCGCAGCTCGATAACAGCCAGGAATTGAACAGCACAGCCATCGGCAGGATAAAAGTCAAAGAAATTGACAACCAGAACATTGCCTATTGGAGCGTGGTAAAAGACCATCACCAAAAGCCTGTCTTTTGGATGGAACAAATCGCTGATCGCGCGGTTTATCAGCAAGGGCTGCGGAGTATTCGCAATTTGATCTTAACAATTGTTCTCACGGGCGGTTTTGGCGGGTGCATTGTGATGCTCCTTTTGGAAAAGAACCTGCTATCACGGCTTGCGAACCTGCATGCCGCAGTTATCCAATACAAGAACTATGCTTCTTTTCATAAAACCCTGCAATCAACTGGACAGGATGAGTTGTTCGGTCTCAGCCAAGCGATAGATCGAACCCTGCAATCTCTCTCGCAAACCCAAAGCCAGTTGAATAGTCACTTGAAATACGAAAAATTAATGCTGGAAATATCCACGCGCTTCATCAATCTTCCCGTCAACAAGATCGATCAGAACCTGCAGACAGTGCTGGAAAGAGTGGGGGAATATGTGGAAGCGGACAGGTGCCACATTTTGATCTTTGAGGACAAAAACAGACCAGAACTACAGAGGCTTTTTGAGTGGAACAAAGCGGGAGTTGATTCGGTTAAAGAAAAGATTTATTCTTTGGATCTGCACAGCCTCAGATGGATGCGCGCCAAACTTCGCACCGGCAAGAGCGTAATCATAGAATCTTGGGACGATTTACCCAAGAGTGCCAAGACAGAATTGGCATTTTTTGAGAGCTGCCACATCACCACAGGCATTTGCGTACCCTTACAGATTGAGGATGAATTAATGGGCATCCTGACCTTCGAAAGGATTGATCGCCCACAGCCATGGGATGCTCACACTCCTTTCCTGGTCGAAATCATAGCGGATATCATCGCCAGCGCGTTGGACCGCAAACGCAACGAGCTGCGCACCCGCATCAGTCAGCAATTCCAGTACCGCTTGAATCAGATCACAAAAACAGGGATTGAAAAGGATAATTTCAATTCATCCATCCGAGCTCTATCTCGTTTACTGCCTTCTCTAATCGATTCCCATCACGGCTGCCTGGTGCTGACTGAACCCGGCGGGAGAGTTTTAATTTATGATTCGGGCAAGCGCAGCACACCTGCAGCGGAAAAAGCAGCCGCCATTCAGGCGTTAATTGAACAAACCACCCGCGGTGTTTATATACATAACCATCTCAATCTCAGCAAGCAAAAAATCCAGATGGAATTTGATGCAATAGGACAATCCTTCATCGCTGTGCCGCTCGAGGCAAAAAATCAGCGTCTCGGGCTGATCATTCTGGCGTTTGATGAAGAGCGTGAATTCAGCAATTCCGAGGTCAGCATCTGCCAGCAAGCCGGCTCCCAGATCACGCTGTCGATCATCAAAATCCGTGCCCTGGAAGAAGCCCAGCACATTTCGCGAGATTTAAGTGATTTAAGAGAAAATGTGGTAGATATCTCTGCAGAGCTGCGCTTAGAAAAATTGACCAACACCATTCTCGATCGTGCAGTCAAGCTGCTTGACGCAGACGGCGGTGAATTGCATCTTTATGATGAAGAAAAAGATGAACTCGAGGTTGTGGCTGTTTATAACCTAAACCCAAATTATGTCGGCAACCGTGCGAAAATTGGCGAAGGAGCTGCCGGCAGGTCTGTTCAATTGAAAAAATCTCTCATCATCGATGATTATTCCACCTGGAGTCATCGTATGGATGCTTATATAGATTCTCCGGTTAGAGCGACCATCGTCACTCCCTTGACGATTGGGGATCGTGTCATTGGCTGTATCGGCATCTTTCATATCACCACAAACATTCCCTTTACTGACGATGACCGCAATTTGTTAACCATTTTCACCCAGCATGCTGCCATAGCCATTGACAATGCCGTATTGTTCGACCGCGTGCAGAAAATGGCGCGTATGGATGAGGTTACTGGATTGATGAACCGCAGAGCTCTGAATGAGTTTGGTCGCTATGAGATCGAACGCTCCAAACGCCTCAAACGCCCGATCGCGATCACCATCATTGACCTTGATAATTTCAAACAGATCAACGATACCTATACCCACCTGGTAGGTGACCAAGTCTTATTGAGCATCGCCCGGCTGTTCCGCGAGAATGTCAGAAATATTGACATCATCGGTCGTTTTGGCGGGGATGAATTTGTAATCATCATGCCTGAAACAACTCAGCAAGATGCAGTAGCCGTTGCGGAGAGAATTCACGGGGTTCTTAAAAAAACCGAGATTGAAGTCGAGGGCAAGCAATTCAGCATTACTGCATGTTTTGGCATTTCTGCCTATACCGAAAATCCGCCACCCCTGGAAAAGTTCTTTGAAGAAGCGGATACAGCCATGTATGCGGCCAAAGATGCCGGCCGCAACCGCATCCGAGTTTTCCAAATAGATTAATCTTATCCCTTTCTGGTATATTAATTTTATATAGAGATTTGCCTGAAAGTATGGGCAAAAAAAGTCAGGAGGAATGATGAAAATTTACAGTCCGGTTTTTTCGCATGAGGGTGCGATTCCCCCGCGTTACACCTGCGATGGCTTGGATATTTCCGTCCCATTGGCTTGGCAGGATCTCCCTCCCAATGCGGTTAGCCTATCGCTGATCATGGACGATCCCGACGCGCCCGGCGGCACATGGGTGCATTGGGTTCTCTACAGCATTTCTCCAGAATTATCAGCAATGGATGAAAACCAAGCGCGTGAGAATCGTTTAACCAATGGCGCCCTGCAAGGCCTCAATAGCTGGGGGCAGATCGGCTATGGCGGTCCCTGCCCGCCCAGCGGCAGTCATCGCTACTTTTTCAAGTTGTACGCTTTAGACTTGATGGTTGCTAAGGAACCGGGGTTGACCAAAGCAAAACTGCTGGCCGCTATGCAAAACCATGTACTAACGGAGGCTGAAATGTTTGGAAGATATCAACGCAAACGGTGAAAGCTTTCCCACCACTGATAGAAGTTTTTGGGATAATTGAGAAGAATGGTTTCCCATTAATGAAAAACCATATTTCAATAAAGGATGATTCAATATGCTTAAAGAATTCAAAGAATTTGCATTGCGCGGGAATGTGCTAGATTTGGCCATTGGAGTCATTATTGGCGGCGCGTTCGGAAAAATTGTGACCTCACTGGTTAACGATATTCTGATGCCGCCCATAGGTTTGCTGCTAGGAAAAGTTGATTTCAGTAATTTATATCTCAATCTAAGCGGGGGTCAATTCTCTTCACTCACTGAAGCGGAGAATGCTGGAGCGGTCACCATAAAATATGGGCTTTTTCTGAATACCTTGGTGGACTTTTTGATCGTCGCCTTCGTTATTTTCATGCTGATCCGGCAAATTAATCGACTTCAAAAAGAACAGGAAAAACCCACCCCTCCCAGCACGCGTGAGTGTCCTTACTGCCTGACAAGCATTCCCATCAAAGCCACCCGCTGCCCAGCTTGCACCTCACAGTTGAACAAATGACAAGTTTGTTCAAATTGGGAATCTGAGATTTATTCAACGTAAAAAGAATCGGAGTAACTTTTTGAGTTTTTCTATGTTACTATAATAGTAAGAAAAAAACATTAGAAAGGAGTAAACCATGAAACTCACACCCCCCACCAAGAATGTGTTCTGGATCGCAACCGTTCTCGCAGCATTGGGTTTTGTTGCCAACTTCGTCGGCATTCCCTTTGTATCCGCCAACGCATTCTGGTTCGTTGTCGTTGGGTTTGTCCTGCTCTGGCTGGGCAACGCCGTCAAAGGTTTTTAATTTATTCATCAATTCATTGATAATGGATATTATTTTTAAAAATCCTGGTGTTTCAGCACCAGGATTTTTTCATCTAAAGGAAAGTATGATTTCTACGGTTAGTTGATGGCTCTAACAAAATATCCTTTTAAAGACATAATCAAAATTCGTTGGGCAAGTTTTTTCCGTGTTATTATTTGGCATTGTTGAAAATAAGTGCGGAAAGATTGTGAATAAAAATTAATAGTATACGCCTTAGGACAGTTTTTTTTAGCTAACCTAGCACCCAATGAATCCATAAAAAATCTCTCAGAGAGTAAAACCTAAAGATCAATACTGAAATAATCTGAAAAGGAGAAATTCAATGGACAAAAAATCAGTTGACAGCCATTACAACGCCCGTGCGGAAGGGTACCATGAACAATACGAGCGCGACCGCCTGTACGATTTATCCTCCCCTTACGCCGCCAACTATTTCCGGCTGCAATTGCTGCTTAATTCCTTTATTTCAAAAGGCATCAAACGGGTCATCGAAGTCGGTGTTGGGGAAGGGACGCCCCTTGCCACGTTGGGAAAAGCGGGTATCGATGTGTGGGGCTTTGATATCGCAAATGAAATGGTCAAAAAATCCAAGGAAACCATGCGCAAAAACCAGATGAATCCAGAACAAATCTTCTGGGGTGATATTCAGGATCCAACCACGTATGCACATGCGCTCAAAGATGGCCGCTTTGATGGATTGATGGCAATGGGCGTTATGCCGCATGTGGAAAATGATGATATGGTCCTGGACAATATGGCGGCCTTGGTTCGGCCGGGCGGCAGCGTGTTTATCGAATACCGCAACAAACTGTTGTCGCTGTTTTCATTCAACCGCTACACCCTCGACTTCATTCTCAACGATCTGCTGGCTGGTGTGGATGAAAAGGTAAAAGACATGGTCAGAAAAGACCTCGAGCCGCGTTTGCGCATGGACATGCCGCCCTTCCGTGAAAAACTGGAAGATTCTGACGCGCCTGGTTATGATGCCATCCTTTCCAAGTTCCATAATCCCTTTGAGGTCGTCGAACAGTACAGACGGCACGGTTTTACCGACATTCAATTGCTCTGGTACCACTACCACCCTGCCATGCCGTATCTGGAAGAAAAAATGGCAGAAATGTTCAGAAGGGAATCCATAAAGCTAGAACATGAAGCCACCCATTGGCGTGGTTATTTTCTCTGTTCGGCCTTCGTGGTCGAAGCGGTAAACGGGGCATAAGGGATGCAGAAGGATATTGAGCTTGGCAGCCAGATGCACCATTTGGTTGCCAGGGCTTTTCCCATCTGCCGCAGTATTACCGGGGATGGATTCCGAGAAACGCTGAAGATTCTGTCAGAGATTATTCCATTAAAAGTATATGAGGTTCCCACCGGCACACTGGTCTTTGATTGGAACGTTCCCAAGGAATGGAACATTCGTGATGCGTTTATTGCCGATTCCGAAGGGCACAAGATCGTTGATTTTCAAAAATGCAATCTGCACGTGGTAGGTTATTCAACACCCGTGGATCAGTGGCTACCCCTGTCTGAATTACAGAACCACTTGTACAGCCTGCCCGATCAACCGGACGCCATACCCTACATCACGTCTTATTACAAGGAAAGATGGGGTTTTTGTATCTCTCACAATGAACGCCTGAAACTGAAAGAGGGGAATTACCACGCCTTCATCGACAGCACTTTAGAAAATGGCAGCCTAACTTATGGCGAATGCATCTTGAAAGGGGAATGCGAGCAAGAAGTCTTTCTTTCCACCTATGCTTGCCATCCTTCCATGGCGAACAATGAGCTCTCCGGTCCAGTTGTAACTGCATTCATCGCGAAATGGCTCGCGTCTCAATTAAGAAAATACACCTACAGAATCATCTTCATTCCGGAAACCATAGGGTCCATAACATATTTGAGCCGCAACTTGGAAGTGATGAAAAAAAATATCCGCGCGGGATTCAACATATCCTGCATCGGTGACATGGGAAAATTTTCCTATGTAGCTTCGCGTTATGGAAACACACTGGCTGATAAGGTCGCGTTGAATGTACTGACATACGCGCATCCGGATTGCAATAAATATTCCTACCTCGACCGTCGCAGCGATGAGCGGCAGTACTGCAGCCCAGGTGTTGACCTGCCGGTTGTGACGCTTTCAAGAAGTTTATATGGGACATATCCAGAATACCATACTTCTCTGGATAATCTTGATTTCGTTACGCCTGAAGGTCTGTTCGGCGGCTATGATTACGTTAAGAAATGTATTGAAATCATTGAAAACAACCGTACTTATCGCCTGACCACTTTGGCAGAGCCGCAATTAGGCAAGCGCGGGCTTTACCCGAACCTGAGCACCAAAGAAACCGCAGCCGCCGTTGAGACTATGATGGATTTCATCGCGTATGCCGATGGCACCAACGACCTGCTTCAGATCAGCAGCATTATTCAGAAACCTTTCTGGGAGATATTGCCGATCGCGCAGAAACTCTTAGAAGCTGGTCTGGTTGAGGAAACTCAGCAATAGGTCTTAAAAACAAACTAGATCGTATCTTTGCATTGATGGCGCCAGAATATTCCCGTACATTCCGGCAGGCAAATCCAGCGCTTTTCTTTCACCTTCTGCGCCAGATCCTCTCCGAAGAAGAATTCTG
This sequence comes from uncultured Pelolinea sp., assembly GCA_964451805.1. Lineage (GTDB taxonomy): Bacteria > Chloroflexota > Anaerolineae > Anaerolineales > Anaerolineaceae > Pelolinea. Next base: position 19,723 of record CAYVJI010000005.1, read on the forward strand.
CAAGGCTTTGCGCTTCCTGCAGCGAAGCAAAGCGAAAATCTGTCCGCAACCAATTTGATTGAAAACCTTCTTCCGCAAGGAAATCGAAATAATCATTCAAGTGGTCAGGCGGGGAAGGCGTTTGAAAACCCGTGCCAAAGTTTTCCAAGAGAATGATCACACCACCGGGCTTTAAAACGCGTTGTGCTTCCTGTAAGCCCGTGGCTGTTTCTTGCTGCCATTTCTCTCCGCCCCATACTGCTAGATAACAAAAACTCCAGCCGGCAATGACCATATCAGCACAGCCATTCGCAAAGGGTATTTGGCGCATATCCGCCGTGCTTAACGTGCATAACCCGTCTTTTTGCTGATGGAGAATCGTTTGCGCTTGCCACAGCATATGCCAGGAGGAATCGCACGCACCTACCCATTTGGCGCTATTGATTAACTGGCGGGTCAAGCGCCCGGTGCCCGCACCCAGTTCAATCACATCTAAGTTTCGATAATCCTTGATGTGGCGAATGGCTTTGGGAATATTGTTTTGATAATCTTCACGCAGGATCAATTGCTCGTAGCGGTCAGCATGAAACTTATAGACTTCTCTTTCACTTGGCATGCGGTGATTCTACATCAAGATTTCTGTTCTAAACAATGGGTTCATTATCAAGATCAAACAATCCCATGATTTCCCCAATTAATCGATTCGATCTCCTGAAGCCAGCACTAATTTTTCCACCAGTTCCTGAGTTTTCGCAGCCTCCCAGGCATTTGTCAAAGGCATCTGGCGGGTTTTGAGGCATTCGAAAAAGTGTTCAATCTCTCCGTTGAATCCTCTTTCTCGCAGATCAGGGATCCATTTTCCTGGTCGGTCATTCCCAAAGATTTCTTCATGGTCGGAATAGACCACCCGCAGATCGCGAAAAGCACTCACATGCACACTGATGCCTTCGGCGTGCAATGAAACGCTTTCTTGCCAGGCACCTGCCTGCAGGCTGTTGATCAGGACAGCCAATCCACCAGTATCCATGCTGGCTGTGCTGACCGCGTTGGCAAGTTTGTTATCTTGCATTTCATAAGAAGTGCTCAAAACCTGCAGATTTCCGCAGTAATAGCGCATCAGGTCAATCTGATGAATCGTGTCATCTGTGTACTGGTTGTACAGGTTGGCATGGTATAGCTGCGGGCGGTGCTTCTGGAAAACCGCCACTTGGATTTTCCTATCGCCAAGGATCTGTTTGGCTTGCTGATATAGCAACGCGTACCGCCTATTGAAAGCCACCATCAAGATGCGCTGCCGTTCATCCGCCAACTGCGCCAGTTCGAATCCCTGCACGCTGGAAAGGGTTATTGGTTTTTCAACATACACGTCCAGATCATTCTCCAGCATCATTTTGCAGATTGAGTAGTGGCTGTCGTTGCTGGAGAGTACAAAGACAGCTTGAGGCTTGCAGGTAATTACATCCTGAAGATTGGTCGAACCGGTTGTGATACCCCAATCCTGCGCAGCTTTTTCCAAGGTGGTTTGTGTGCGGCTGTACAGGCAGACAATTTGCAAATCCGGACGCTGAACTAATAAAGGGAAGTATGCTTTCTGGGCGATGCCGCCCGCACCGACAATTGCAATTCTCATAACATATTTCTCAATAGACAGGCAAATTGATCTTCTCACCACCGCGCGCGGCGGAAAGATAGGTGGCTTCAAGCATTTCCTGGGCTTTCAGGGCAGTTTTAAAATTGAGCGGCGATTCGCGTTTCTCGCGAATGCAAAGCAGAAAATCCATGATGCAGGCAAAATGCGCATCGATGAATGCTCCCATGGAGAGTCTGTGCGGCGGATAAATATCCTCCAGCGTTCTATCACCCGCCGGGAGTGTAAAATCCTGATCACCCAGCATGGATTGTTTGCGCTGCAGATCATAATAGACCGCATACTGGCTATGATTAAAATCTATCTCCAGACTGCCCCGGCTGCCGAAGATCTGCAGACGGTTCGTGTCAGTCACACCTCCGGACATGCGGGTGGCTTCGATGCTGCCGCAGGCACCATTCTGCAGGCCCAAAACGCATAAACCCCAATCGTCTACGTCTACGGGTTCCATTTCTTGCTTACCAGATGATGACGGCCGAGTCTGAATAAAAGTACGCGTAAAGCCTTGCACCCATTGCGCTTCGCCCAACAGGTAATACACCATGTCCATCAAATGAATGCCCAGGTCAGCCAGCGCACCCCCACCTGAAGATTCTTTGCGCAGCCTCCAGGAGATCGGGCGCTGCTCATCCATATAGCTATTGTGGAATAGATACGCTCGAAAATTATAAATTTCTCCGATCGCCCCGCTGGCAAGGATGGCGCGGGCTTGCTGCACCGCTGAATGATAGCGCATGGTGAATGCCGTATGGGTGAGCACTCCCGCTTTCTCTGCTTCAGCAGCCATGCTGCGCGCCTGGTCGAGATTCAATGCCAAGGGCTTTTCACAATAGACGTTCAATTTTTTATTAAAGGCTGCCCGGGCTTGTTCCAGATGGAGTGAATTAGGCGTGCAGATATCTATCATATCCAACGCCTGCGCGTAAAATTCTTCAGGATTAGAGAACTCAAGCGGATCTCCCAGACTCTGCAGCAATTCCGCTTGGTTGCCGGTGCGGCTGCGCAGTACTGCCGCCAATTCAGCGCGGGCTGGTGGCTTATTAAAACAATAGGGTATGGCATGATAGGCGTGGGCATGAATTTTCCCGATAAAACCCAAACCCACCAACCCTACGCGAATTGCTTGTTCAGTCATGTAAAAGTATCTCCTCTTTTTTGAATGATTGACTCCTTGTTAACCTGGATATTCAGCCATTATTCTCAGCTAGCCGATTTGTTTTTTAATTTACAAAAAAAATCAGAAAAATATTTAATGAACCATTATATCAACCAGGATTGCCAAGAGAGAAAAAAGCCTTCGAATAAGATTATATACTAGCCGGAATGATTGAGAACAGCCAGGATAGTCTGCTCAATCTCTGAAAAATTCCAGCTGCCGCGCAGGCCGATTGCCATGCAGCGATACAAACTGTTTGGCTCGTTGAGCGTTAATGCCGAGCTTGGTTAACGCACTGGTATCTCGGAATGTATGCAAGCGGCGGGCTTTTAGGATGGCTTGCACCGCCTTTGGACCAAAGCCCGGCACACGCAGCAGCTCCTCGCGGCTGGCGAAATTGATCTCAACTGGCTGCTCAACCAGATGTTTTCGCGCCCACATCAATTTCGGATCCTCTGCCAAAGGCAAATTCCCGGCAACATCATAGATCAATTCATCCTGCGTGAATCCGTAATCGCGCAGCAAATAATCAGCCTGGTAAAGGCGCTGTTCGCGCTTAAGTGGAACTGGACTATGCTCGGCAAGCGGTGTATCCGTATGCGGTCGAAAAGCGGAGAAATATGCCCGCAGCACTCCATAGAAACGGTGTACATCCTGCGCAGTCTGCAACAATTCCTGGTCACTTTCGCCTGCTCCTCCGACGACAAATTGCGTGCAGGAAGAAGGCCAACGTCCTTGCCAGCCAGCCGCTGCGGGTTCCTTCTGGCGAATTTTATGAATCCACACCAAGCGATTGAAAAGCTGCTGGGAGTAATCTTTTTGAGGTGCCAAGTTTTTTAGGCGCAAAGGGTTGGGCGCCTCCAAATTGATGGATACCCTGTCTGCTAAGCGCATGGAAGCTTCCACCTGGTCAAATTCCGCACCCGGCATGATCTTTAGATGCAGATATCCGCGATAGTCTAGTTTTTTACGCAGGATTTCAGCTGTGGCAATTAACTTCTCCTGAGTCCGGATGCCCCCATCCACAACACCCGAACTGAGAAACACACCCTGGATCAAACCTGCACGAGTCAAGCTGATCACCAGCTTGGCAAATTCTTCGGGCAGGAAGGTCGTTCGGCGTCCATCGCGCCCCGCCCGGCAGGGGCAGTAAAAACAGTCATTTTCACAACATGAGGTTAATAAAGATTTCAACAGCGGGATTGACCTGCCATTGGGCAGCAATGCCCTGGTCAAAACGATCCGATCGGTTTTCTGCAGGGAAGCTTGCCGGCAGCCTTCTTCGCCAGCTTCTATTTGGCTGGCAGAAGAAAGCTCACATAATTTCTGAATGGAATCCACACAGTAATTATAGAACTTATTTTCTATTTTTCAAGAGACTATGCTGAGAGCGGGTAGAAGCACAGTCCGCTTGTGCCCGGGCCGGTGTGTACCATTAAAGCAGGTGAGAGTTCGGTGATGAGCGATTCTACGCATTCCAGACTTTCTTCCACTTTGCTTTTCAACAGCTGGATCTGTTCCAAGGCTCCAGCATGCAGGTAGGCAACTTTTATTTTTTGGTTTGGTTCGCAGGCTTTCATGATGATATCCACCATTTTGTCATACGCCTTATTCAAACCGCGCGCAACCCCTAAGGCTGTTATTTCTCCACCCACCATGCTGATCAAAGGTTTCAGGCTTAACATGGAGCCCACCAGGTGCACTGCCTTGCCAATGCGTCCTCCCAGGTAAAGATAACGCAATGTGTCCGCTGTTTGGATCAGACGCGTTTTGGGCAGGATTGTGCGGATTTTTTTCAAGACCCCCTCCAGATCCATCCCGGCAATAGCCTCACGGGCTGCTTCAACAGCAATCCAGCCTTGGCAGAATGCCACATTCAGCGTATCAATCACCTCGATGCGTAATTTTGGCAGCTTGTCATTCAGCATGGAAGCAGCTGCTAAGGCAGCCTGATAAGCGCCGCTGCCCTTGGAAGTCATGTGAATGCTGATGATCTCCTGCGCCCCCTCTTCTACCAGTCTCTCATAAGTAGAGAGATAATCCCCGGGTCCCGGGCTGGCAGTTTGCGGCAGCTTTTCTGCTGTGGGAAGCCAATGCAGAAATTCTTCACGTTGTACATTCACCAAATCCCGCAGGACTTCCGTCCCACGATGGATGTAATATGCCACTGTATGAATATGAAGCTGCTCTCGCAGTTTGTCTGGAATGCATGCCGTGCTGTCAGTTACAATTGCAGTCTTTTGAGTTTCGCTCATTGTGCGCCTTTAATTTACGAGCATTATATCATTCGCGTTCACGCCATTTTCATTGATAACCTTTTGCCAGATTTTTTTTAAAAATCACCTTTCGGCAAGCTGCACTGCGCAAAGTGATTTTTCCTTCTACTTAAAGACAAGAAAAATGAGCAAACCTCCATGTTTGAACATGAAGGCTTTAGCGCGATTTTTTTGTATTTAATCATACAGATTGTCAGGCAGCTACCAGAAAGACCAGCATACCCCTTGTGCAATGCAAGGGATTGGGTAAGCTTTTTTTATGTGTGGTCTACAACCCTGATCCTTGTTGTTTATTCTTCGTTAATAATAAGAGAATATACTAATAAATGTATAATCGAATGCAATCCACATAGTTCAGGTAAGGAGAAAACATGCGATTTGGAACATGGGAAATCATTATCGTGTTAATCATCGTCTTGCTGGTCTTTGGTCCGGGTAGGATCGTGAAAGTAGCTGGCGAGATGGGAAAAAGCATCAAGGCATTTAAAGACGGGCTCAACCAGGATGCCGACCAGCCAGCCGACACTGAAGATGATCCTGAAAAAAAATAACACTCTGGAAGCAATTTTCTTTTAATGCAAATTTTCGGGATTGGTCCGCTTGAATTTTTATTGATCATTGTCTTGGCAATCATTGTGCTTGGGCCAAAAGGCATTGTGACTGCCGCGCGCGAATCCGGAAAAATGATACGCAAACTCATTCGTTCACCTCTATGGCGCGAGGTGGTTGATGCCTCTCACGAGGTGCGCGACCTGCCGCGCAAGATCATCCAGGAAGCCGGCATTGAGCAGGAGTTAATCGACCTGCGCAGCTCCACACAGAGTAGACCGGTTAAATTGGAATCCAAGGAAGGCAAAACCAAATCGCCAGCTCCCAGCCAGCATCCCGTTATTTCCGAAAAAGAACAGGGCAGTAACAAACCAAGATCCGGTACTTCTCAATGAATCCAAAAAAAAGCCAGAAGAACCACGACGAACCTGATCCACAAGATCAGGCTGTTATGACCTTCTGGGAACACGTCGAAGAATTGCGCAAACGTCTGTTAATCGCTCTGTTGGCTTTAGCGCTAACAACTGCAGCCAGTTTCTTTTTCGCAGAGGAAATTTTGCACCTGCTGGCAAAACCGATCGGAACGCTGGAAGCTTTGCAATCGATCGAGGTCACTGAGAATATTTCAGTATTTATGCGCGTATCACTTCTAAGCGGTTTGGCAGCCGCTATGCCGGTGATTCTATATGAACTGCTGCTGTTTATCCTGCCCGCTTTGAAGCGCCGTGAAAAGCGCTGGGTTTACCTGACAATCACTTTGGGCACGCTGCTCTTTTTGGCGGGCGCAGCTTTCGCGTATTTTGTCATGCTGCCAGCATCTTTGCGCTTTCTGATTGACTTTCTGGCTGTGGAAACCAAACCGCGTTTGTCCTCTTATGTAAACTTCATCACCAACCTGATCTTTTGGCTGGGAGTGGGTTTCCAATTTCCCATTCTTGTCTTCGCCTTGGCTAAGTTGGAGATTGTATCGGCAGCCACATTAGCCAGGGGCTGGCGTTATGGGGTTGTAGCGATTGCTATTTTAGCAGCCATGATCACCCCAACGGTTGATCCGGTTAACATGGCTCTTCTCATGGCGCCTTTATGCGTGCTCTACGCCTTGAGCGTGCTGTTTGCAGCCATTGCAGGACGGAAGGCGCGCGAAAACGATTAGGAAAACAGAATAAAAAAGACTTGGCATTATTCAATGAATAATCAAATGAAGGAAGGAAAAAACATGGTTACAGTAACCCCCGAACAAATCCAGCAATTGAAAATCCTCCAGCTGGAAGAAATCAACGGTCATCACACTTATGCGCGTCTGGCAGAGGTGGTGAAGGACAAAAACAACAGCAAGGTCATCAAACGCATTTCTGAGGAGGAACTCAAGCATTATCAAATCTGGCAAACCTACACCCAGCAGGAGGTGCAGCCCAACTGGTTCAAGATCCGCTTCTTCTTCTGGATCTCCAAGCTTTTTGGTTTAACCTTCGGCATCCGTTTGATGGAATTGGGCGAAGAAAATGTCCAGAAAATTTACAGCCAACTGATCGACAGTATTCCGGAGGCGAAACAGGTGCTGTTGGATGAAGAGAAACATGAAGACGAATTGATGGACATGCTGGATGAGGAAGGGCTGCGTTATGCCGGATCGGTGGTATTGGGTTTGAACGACGCTCTGGTGGAACTAACCGGGGCGCTGGCTGGCCTCACTTTCGCCTTTCAGAATACGCGCTTGATCGCACTAGCTGGATTGATCACCGGCATTTCAGCTTCTTTTTCGATGGCAGCTTCCGATTACTTATCCACCAAAGCCGATGAGGACGGAAAAAATCCTATGCGCTCCGCCATCTATACCGGACTTGCCTATATCGTCACGGTCTTCATTTTAATCACTCCATATTTGGTTACCAATAATTACATCCTCAGTCTGGTCTGGACGCTCATTAATGCCATCTTGGTGATTGCGGTATTTAATTACTACATCTCGGTTGCACGCGGCTACAATTTCAAACAGCGCTTCCTGGAGATGGCTGGCATCAGCATGGGAGTTGCCCTGTTATCTTTCGTGCTCGGCAATATCATCCGCGCTTGGCTGGGCGTGGATATCTAATCAATAGAAAAATCCGCATAAAGGCTTTAAAAATCGTGAGGATTTTCTCTCACGATTTTTAATTTCCCTTCCTTATTTAAATTCTTTCCTCCCACAAAACGGAGATGTGAATCACAAAGAAAATGATGATCCATTACATGAGCTTGTGGTTTAATTGTGAATAAAGGTGGTTCATCCAAATCCCCCAGCTTTTTAATGAAAGAGGCTATGGCTTATGAGAATATTGGTATTTGGAGCAGGTCCTTTAGGCAGTTTGTTAGCTGCGCGCCTTCACCAGGGAGGGTTGGATGTTTGTCTGCTTGCGCGCGGGCAGCGCCTAGCCGACTTGCAGCGCTATGGGATTGTGATTAAGAGCTGGAGCAGCGGCAAGGAAGAAACTGTGCAAGTGCCTTTGATCGAAGAGCTGCGCCCAGAAGACCCCTACGATTTGATTCTGGTTGTCATGCGCAAGAACAGCGCTTTAAAAATCCTGCCCCTGCTGGCTGCAAATTCTTCACCGCTGATTGTATTTCTCATGAATAATGCCGCAGGACCGCAGGCATTGCTGGATGCTTTAGGACAGGAAAGGGTTCTGATGGGCTTTGCTGCTGCGGCAGGATTCCGGCAGGTGCACAAGATCGTATATATCAACGCCGAAGCAAACCAGCCCGCTCAAATCTATGTGGGAGAAACACATGGCGGTTCTTCCCAGCGGCTTGAGAAGCTGAAAGAAATCCTTTCTCAGGGAAGGTACTTGCAAGTTCAAATTGAATCTAACATGGATGCCTGGTCTAAATACCACGTGGGGCTGCTTTTTCCCTCGCTCGCGCCCGCTCTGTTTCTTTGCCAAAATGACCATTTGCGCATGGCGCGCACACGCGATGCTCTGGTTCTATCCTGGCGTGCGATCCATGAATGCTTACAGGTTTTGAAAATATTGGGGTATCCAGCCCGGCCTCCGATTTTAAGAATCTTGCGCTTCATTCCGGAACCGCTTGGGGTGGCATTGCTCAAAAAAATCCTGGCCAATCCTCGCATGGAAGTTGCCATGACACGCCATGCGGAGGTCATCCGCGATGAAATTCTGCAGCTGAATGGTGAGTTTCTTGATCTGGTAGATCAATCCGGTCTATACACACCCACTCTGCGTTTCCTGATTGCGCAATTCAACCAGCAAGCCCAGCCATTGCCCGATGGCAGCCGTACCATTCGGCTGCGCTGGCAGGGTGTTCTTACCCTGTTCCTATTGCTGATCTGCGCAATCCTGGCTCTGATGTTGTGGCTGTAAAGCCATTCTAAAAAAAGAATTTCACCAGCTTGAGAGCTTTTTGCTTCCAGGGCAGGCGGTGTGTCACACCTTCTCCATCGCTGAATTGACCTTTATTTTGCAGATACCAGCGATAATTCCGCAGCAGCGCATCCTGGTTGGAATATTGCGGTTTAAAATCCAGGACTTGCTGGGCTTTCTCGATGGATACGAATGAGTCTTTAGACGCTGTCTCGTAGATCCATGGATATAAAGGGGATAGTTTCAATCCCTCGAGGATTTTTAACGCCAATACTACTGGTCCCGCCGGAAAGGGGACAATTTTCTTACCAAAACCGGCTTCATCCATCACAGCCTGATAATCCTGGCGCATGGTAGTGTACCGCTCTGCACCGATATTGAAAGTGTCATTCACTTTTTTCACATCAGTGGTCATGCAGGTCAAGATCGCCTGACACAGGTCTTCCACATCCAGCAGTTGGTAGCGGTTCTTGCCGGAACCGATCATAGGGAAGTTGCGCCCCTCGCTTGCCCATTCGTAGAAAATGGCGAACACGCCCAGGCGTTCTGGACCGACAAAAGATTTTGGCCGCAAGATCGACACGCCCATACCTCCGGCGCGATATTGCTCGCAGACCGCTTCTGCCTGCACTTTGGCTTCGCCATAAGGGCCAACCCCGTCAACCGGATCCGTTTCATACAAAGGATGATGATCCGGTACTCCATACACAGCCGTGGAGGAAATATGAATGAAGCGCTTCACATCATATTCACGTGCCTGCTGCAGAACGTTGCGGGTGCCTTCCACGTCTGTTGAAAAAATTTCTTCGGGAGTGTACAGCGGTAGCGCAGCAGCGGTGTGGATGACGACATCCGCACCGCGCATGCTCGCGCGCAGATCCTGCGGGTGGCGGATATCTCCTTGCAGAAAATCAATCTGGTCTCTTTCAGGATAATCAAAATCCACCAGATCGATGCCAGCGATTTGCGTATACCCTTTCGCCAGCAGGTATCGTACCAGATTGATACTGAGAAAACCACTGATGCCTGTAATGTATATTTTCATTTTTTTTATAATTCCTTATTACAATCCTTATTACAAAAATATTACTCAACAAATACCTGGACAAATTCGAGAAAGGTTTGTAAATCCGCAAAATTACTCACTAAGCCAACTGAAATACGCACCGCACCGCTGGCTTTAGGGTCAATGCAGCGCTGAAAATCCAGGTCAGTGATGCGTTCTACATAAGTTGGCCGCGAGAAGCAAGACGAGAGTTCTTCACCCGAAATTTCCAACGCCACCTCGCCAGCACCCGGATTGCAGAAGAATCCCATGCGAATGGAAATATTTCTCTGGTTGGCTTCTTGTTCTAGGCGTCGCTTCTCAATTATCTTTCCTTCGCGGTCGAAGAAATTCACCGCAATTGTCCCGCCGCGTGCGTCAGTAGTCAGCGGCCCGTAGATCTTCACCAGCGGTTGGCCGTTGGCATGTTGTATGGCGTTCATTCTATCCAACAGCCAACCCGTCAGGCACTGGATGCGTTCATGAATCATGGGATATGTGATGCTTTGGATATGGTCCAAACCAATCGCAACGGCCGGGATGTTAAGATAATCCAAGGTGCCGTCCTCAAAGGCTGCAGGTGCCTCAGCTGGATAATACTTATTGCCACGCACGGATGCCACGCTGGTTGTTCCGCCAGCGAACCAGCAGCGGCTGAGTTTATATAGCGCTTGCCGTCTGGCGATCAATGCCCCGATACCGGTCGGATAGCCAAACATTTTATAGAAAGAAATGGGCACATAATCCGGTTTCCAGCGCGATAAATCCAATTGATTGCTGGGAACATAGGCTGCCGCATCCAGCAACACATTCCAGCCCAATTCGTGCGCTTGTTCAATCCATTCCAGTGGATGCTGCACGCCTGAAAAATTGGATTGGGCTGGATAAGCCAGCAATTGGTGGCAATTCATCTTGGTCGCCCGCAGCTGCTCCAGCAATTGATTGGCATCGATGCGCAAATCCGGTAGAACAACAGGGATATAGGTCACGGAGGCGCCCCGCACACGGGCATACTCACGGATGCCATTGACAGAATTGTGATTATCAAAAGTCAATAGATAACGGCATCCTTCACCAAATGGGTACGCTTCACCCACCAGTTTGAGCGCGGCGCTGGCATTTTGAGTGAAAATGCAGACATATTCATCATCGGCTGCATTGAAAAATCGCAGCACACGCTGGCGTGTCTCGTCCACCAGCCGGGTCGAAAGCAGTGAGGTAGGGTTATAGGAATGCGGGTTGCCAAATACGTGTTCTGCCAGCAAAGACTGGTGTTCGCGCAATTGGCTGGCGGCATACAAACCTGCGCCGGTGTAATCCAGGTACACATGAGCCTTTTGATCTAAAATGCCATACTCGCGCGTACGCAATTCATCGAGAAAGCTGGTTCTTAGATATTGTGGATACTTAGCAATGAATTGATCAAATGAGGTCATATTTTTGTCCGACGAATTTGGTGTCTATTTCTTATTCAGGTAACCTTCTGTGGTGTGTATAAACCGCAATGCCCACACCCGCCAGCATTACAGCCAGTATGCCAGCCAAACCAACTTCAATTCCGAAAGAAGAACCGACGAATACCGCAGGTCCGCTCTGAATAGTCTGCCAGCCAAGCAAAGTCTCACTCTCCAATCCTCCACCAAGATTAAATATATCATCCTGGAAAAAATTCCAGGCAAAGTGTAGACCTGTACTCAGCCATAAATTACCGCTGCGCAGGTACGCCCAACCTAGCATCCATCCCGGCAGCGCTAGTAGCAAGATTAACTCCAGCCAGTTGCTCTCCTGCGCGCCTGCAACTAGGATATGTGCCCCACCAAATATTACTGACGAAATCAGCAGTGCTCCCTGATTATCCCAAGCTTGTTTCAATCCGCTCATCAGAAAGCCACGGAAAAGCGTTTCTTCTGCCACCGCAGCAGTTGCGTTCACCAAGACAGCCAGCCAAAACGTGCGCAGAATTTCCGCCCAGCCCTGATTAGCTAAAGACCAACCTGTAAATCTCAACCAACCTAATGCCAGCTCAATCAGGAATATCACACCCATGACAACAAATGATATCCCCAAGCCTGTAAGCAGGTCTTTCGCCCACTTCCTCTGCAGCGGAAATAGACAATCCCTGCTATTCTTCTTCAGAACCTTATTCATGACAGGAATCGTTAGCGACAACGCAGCTGCAATCATCCCGCCACGGGAAATTGTGCTACCGATGAAGATGCGGGTATTTTCTCGCGCATCGAGTGTGTTCATGAGCAGGTTAATGCCGACTCCCAAAACTACAACCGCCAGCTGCAGAGCCAGGAACAACAAAGCGAAAACACCGATAACCTTCCAAACCTGCAAGTTTTCACTCTGTTCCATATATTTATTTTCTTCTGCCATGAAAATATCCTAAAAAGGTTTACGATTTCCCAAGTTTAACCGATTTTGTCCGCTGCTTGAATTGCACCTGGCAGCCTCGTATACTGATATTGGTTGCGTAAGAGAAGCAAACATGGGAAGTTGGAAAAAGCTTGACCAAGAAGACCGATGCCGGATCAATTCTTGGATCCGCCAGACTGCATTTTCTTTTGTCATATTGGCAGGTGTCTTTTTCTACCTCGCCGGCAGCTGGCAATGGTGCTGGGGTTGGGTATTGATTACGATTCTAGGCATTTTTCTCACCGCTCATCCCTTGCTGCTCATCCCCTATAATCCGCAGGTACTGGTGGAGCGGGCTCGCGGCTTGCGTGTGCCCGGCACAAAAACATGGGATCCCTGGCTGGCTGCATTGGCCAGTATTTTCTGGTTCAGCTCCTGGCTGGTGGCTGCGTTGGATTTCAGATTTCAGCAGGCGCAGCGGTTCCCACTCGCCCTGCATTGGCTCGGTTTGGCAGGTTTCACCTGCGGTCTGGCGATTTTTCTGTGGGCGATGCTTTCCAACCCGTTTTTCTCTGAGGGCGTGCGCATCCAGAGCGAGCGCGGGCACACTGTCTGCGTTCACGGCCCTTATCGCTATCTGCGCCACCCTGGTTATCTCGGCGATATTCTGGCTGCCCTGTCCGCACCGCTGCTGCTGGGCAGTTGCTGGGCGTTTATTCCCGCTGTTTTCAGCGCACTGGCTTTCATTCTGCGCACCGACCTGGAAGATAAAATCCTCCAATCCGAACTGGATGGGTACAAAACCTACACGCACGTTACCAAGTATCGCTTGCTGCCTGGGATATGGTAAAAAAATGCGGAATTCCAAAAGACATTTTGTGATAAATAAATCTATTTATTTTTCAAAACTTCCATGACCTGCGCAAAGATCTGCTCGCCATCCACCATGCCGTACGCCACCGTATCAATATCCTGCACGATCACATTGTAAGGGGCAGACTGCTCCAAGATGCTGCGTTTCTTAAAACGCACCTGCGGCGCAACCAAGATCACATCTACCGCATCTTTGCCATAATCCCACAATGCCATGCGGGTTGCGTCTACTGCCTTCAAATCCATCTGCCGACCAGCTCGCACAGCCGCCTGACGGATTTTTTCTTCGATCAGGCTGGATGACATGCCCGCCGCGCAAACCAGAACCACCTTGATAACCTTCTCTGTCATGTTCCTCTCCCAAGCAATTCAATTATTTCTTTTTAGTTTAATGCAAATTTCTATATCAGAAAATGCTTATTCACAGTATTCCGATTGTTTCCTCTAAAGAGAAATTTAATGAATTTGCAATCACTAATAGGATCAAACTGCAAATCTTCAATATCTGGCGATTATGGAGGACTGGTAAAATGGAAAATGATGAAAAATAAAATTACAATGCTGCTGTTCCTGTTTTGCCTGTCTGCCTGCTCAGCGCAGCCCGCGCAAAACCCCTCGGCTCCTACGGCAGAAGAAAACCAACCCTATCTGCATGCCACCCAAACCGCGCTGCAGCAGAGCAGTACTGACAGCGCTAATTCACAGGGTACTATCACCCCCACCGCCTCCCAGCGGCTTCCTCCAGAAGAATGGCAAAATTGGCCGGTCATTCCGGAAGTGACCGATACTGCCCGTGAGATCTACCAGCGCGGGATCGAACTTGGCAATAATCCGCACGCTTTCTCAAAAGTGGGTGATTGCCAGAACGTCAGCCAGGCTTTCCTGGGTTTTTTTGACCACCCGGGACAATATGAACAGATGAGCGGCATGGGTGAACTGCAGGATACTCTGGAAAACTTCAAAGGCTATTTCGACCGCGACGGGCAAGCTACCCAATATGGTTTCAACGCTGCCGCGGTGCTTTCACCGCTCTGGGCAGATCCCGAAGTCTGCCTGCCGGATGAAACCCCGCTCGAGTGTGAACTGCGCATCACCAAGCCCACTTTTGTATTGATCAGCTTAGAATTCTGGTTCGAAGGCAGGACATCTGAGATTTACGAGCGCTATCTGCGCCAGATCATTGAATACACCATGGAAAAGGGCGCGGTTCCAATTCTGGCAACCAAAGCCGACAACATCGAAAAGGACCATTCCCTCAATCTGACTACCGCCAAATTGGCGTATGAATATGACCTACCTCTATGGAATTGGTGGGCAGCCGCGCAGCCTCTGGGCGACCATGGCATTGATAAATATCGCGACGGTTTTCACATTACCGTGCAAGCCTGGAACGTGCGCAGCAAGACCTTCCTGCAGACACTCGATCATCTCTGGGAAGGTTTGCGTGAAATGCGATTATCGTAAGACGTTTAATTTTATTTTATTTCACTTCACGGATCGAAAAATCACTAAAAATGATTGCATCAGGTTCAGCGTCACCGCCAGCCTTGGTATAAATGCCGCCTCTGCCGAAGTTCAGCTTGTAGCGCGTATCCTGCAGGGATTCCACCAGCTGGTCATTGATATAAAAAACCAGCGCATCTCTGCTGCATACCAACCTCAGCGCATTCTCTGTCAACCCTGTGCGGATCGCATCTGAATTGCGCTTGGCCAGCAGGCTAAAAGGTCTATCTGGCGTATCGCGGAAGATGATGTAGCTTCCATCCACACGCAGTACAGCCATATACATGCCAACCTGACTGGAGCGGCAAATCAAACCGGCATATTGCGTGCCGCGTTTTTGCGGATCAATCTCCATCGTCACCCTAACGCGCACATCCATATTCTCCAAAGCTGGTCCGGTTTTCAGTCCATAGTATCCAAAAGGGATCACCGGTGAAAAATGAAAGCCATCCTCAGCAAAGGCATGAAAGGCTCCACTCATCCCCGAATGCGTGAAGAGATCACTCTCTTTTTTAAGGCTATCCTCCAAAACATATTCCGCGTGGTTGGAAACTGCCTGCGTGGATTCGTAAGCGATAAACGTGTGAAAAGTAACGCTGCCGAAAAGCTCATCCCAGGCACTCGCCGTGAAGACTCCCAAACCTTTTATCGGGCTGGCAGCGCTGCTGCGCGAACGCCCGATCAATTGTCCATTCGCCCACACGTCGCAGGCTGATGGCGAGCAATCCAGGCGCCATTGATTTTGGCTTCCCGCCGGAAGAATAAAAGGCGAATACGCCGGGCTGAGTGTCGAATTGATTTTTACTTCAACACCTAGATCCCATTGCTCAAAATTGAAATATTGCCCCTGTACGCGCAATGCAAAAGCATTGCCATCTGCATCCAGCCAATAGAAACCGTAAGCGTTCTGGTCGGTGCGCACACCCTCAGCAGCCTGCGAGGTTGTCTCCGCTTCCAGGCTGAATGCGTCTGCTTCGATGGGGTAATGCCGGAACAACAGGCTGTCAACTTTGCGGCGCGTGTCGGATTGAACTACATGCAGGCTGTTCTGGCTGCAGGTCAGCACAAAGGGGCTGCCTTCGATCTCAGGGAAGCAAAAATCGCTGCTTGCAGAAAAGACCATTTCGGACAGGAGCGCCGGCGGGGGTGTCGCGCTGGGAGCCAGCGTCGCCACGTGGGCAGCCTGAGGCTCTTTATTATCCTCATCGCCATTCGCAACAACCGACATTGCTGGTGCGTTTGAGCCTGTGCAGGCAGCAGCCCAACACATTAAATTGATTATTAATAATCTGAAGCACAATTCTCTTCTGGTCATGCTTTCATTATAAATCGGCTGCCACCTTGCGCATCAACCCGCCAGCTTGAAAATAATCCAATTCTAAAGGAGTATCTATGCGCGCGATCACTTCAAATTGGGTTCGACTGTTATCCGGTCGGTGCACACTTACTTGAAGGTGCGGTTTCAATTGATTATTTTTTTCACCGAAAACGATCGTATAACGTTCATCGCCGCACAAATTCAGCGTTTGCGCGTTCTGTCCCGGCAGGAATTGCAGCGGCAGAACGCCCATACATACCAGATTGGTGCGGTGGATGCGTTCAAAAGATTCTGCGATCACTGCGCGCACTCCCAACAGGTAAGTACCCTTAGCAGCCCAATCTCGGCTGGAACCGCTGCCGTATGCCTTGCCCGCCAGGATGACCACTGAGTGCTCATCCTGACGATATCGTTGAGCGGCTTCGAAAATACTCAAAATTTCTCCGCTGGGAATATGGCGCGTAAAACCGCCCACTTGGCCTTGCGCCAATCGGTTCTGCAAGCGTGGGTTGCTGAAGGTGCCGCGCAGCATTACTTCATGATTACCGCGCCGCGCGCCGAAGGAAATGAAATCCTCTTCAGCGACGCCTTGCTGCAATAAGTATTGCCCAGCCGGCAGATCGGGTGCGATACGCCCGGCAGGGGAAATGTGATCAGTAGTGATTGAATCCCCCAGCACAGCCAAAACATATGCCTCGCGAATTGCGCCAATCCCGCTGCCATTTTGTCTGTCTTCGAGCAGGAAAGCAGGCTCGCGGATCAGATTGGAAGACGCATCCCATTCAAAAACCTGTTCGGATGGAACTTGCAGGTCATTCCAGCGCGCGTTTGAATGCATCATCTGCTCGTAATTGTGCTGAAAAATCGCGCTGATAACCGCCTGCTGACTGCAAGCCGCTATTTCTTCGCGGCTGGGGTAAATGTCTTTCAGAAAGATCGGCTGTCCTTCTGGGTCATGTCCCAATGGTTGTGTGTCGAAATTAAAGTGCAAGCTGCCTGCCAATGCGTACGCCAGCACCAGCGGTGGGGAAGCCAAATAACTGGCTCGCGCTGCCGGGTGGATCCTGCCCTCAAAATTACGGTTGCCCGAGAGCACAGCCGCAGCCACTAAATCATTCTTCTGCACAGCCTGAATTATCTCCGGTGCCAAGGGTCCAGAGTTGCCAATACAGGTGGTGCAGCCGTAACCGACCACATGGAATCCCAAAGCCTGCAGACTTTGCATCAATCCGCTTTTTTCCAGATAAGCACTCACCACGCGCGATCCCGGCGCAAAGCTGGTTTTCACCCAGGGTCGGCTGCGCAGCCCTTTGCGTACTGCATTCCTTGCCAACAGCCCAGCCGTGATCATCACGCTGGGATCTGAGGTATTGGTGCAGGAAGTAATGGCAGCAATGATCACGCTGCCATGTCCCAGCGGGAAATCCCCTGAACGGGTTTTTAACTCCACCGCCTTCTGCGCATCTTGTGTGCTCAAACCGAATCCGCCTTCTGCTGGAGAGTCTCGCAGGGATTTCTGAAAGCATTCACTGGCATTGACCAGCAGCAGAGTGTCCTGTGGTCTTTTGGGTCCAGCCAAGCAAGGTTCAATTTCACCCAGGTCGATAGAGAGAATCTGACTATACTGAGGCACTGCATTGATTTGCTTGAGGAACAAACTCTGCGCCTGAAAGTATGTCTCAATCAGCTCAATCTGTTCCGCTGTGCGACCGCTACGCTGAAGGTATTCCAAGGTCACGTTATCCACCGGACAATACGTCATGGTCGCGCCTGATTCAGGCGACATATTGGCAATCATCGCGCGCATTTCTAAAGACAGCTCCGCATATCCAGTCCCGAACAATTCAACGAATTTGCCCACCACACCCAATTTACGCAGACGGCTGGTGATCGTCAGCGTTAAATCCGTGGCAGTAGCTCTTTCCGGCAATTCTCCTTTCAGTTCCAATCCCACCACGTCTGGAAGTGGAAATTCACTTGGGTAGCCCAGCATGGCCGCCAGGGCTTCAATGCCGCCCACTCCCCAGCCGGCGACACCCAAGCCGTTGATCATGGTCGTATGAGAATCCGTTCCTAAAACACTATCGGGATATAGCAGCGATTCACCTTCTTCATCCCGGAAAAAAACGACCTTCGCCAGATACTCCAGGTTGATTTGGTGGCAAATACCTGATCCCGGGGGAATCACACGCAGGTTGGAAAATGCGCTCTGGCTCCACTTGAGGAATTGATAACGCTCAAAGTTCTGCTTGAATTCTTTTTCTTCATTAATGCTCTGCGCTTCAGGGCAGCCATACGCTTCCACACTTACAGAGTGATCAATCACCAGATCCACCGGGATGCGTGGGTTAATTTTTTGAGGGGATTTCCTTTGCCGCTGCAGAGCAGCCCGTAATGCGCTGAGGTCATTCAGCACCGGCAATCCGGTGAAATCCTGCATCAGGATGCGCGCAGGCATATAAGCGACCGTCGGGTGTTGCTGGTCGATGGATTGCCAATTCGCCAAAGCCATTATTTGCTGTTGGCTGCTCTGGCTGCCATCTGCGCGGCGCAGGCAGTTTTCCAGCAGAATTCGTATTGAGTAAGGCATGCTGTTCAAATTGACTTTTTTTTCTTCAGCCAGTTTAGGCAGGCTGTAATAGTGATACAGTTTATTTCCACAAAAAAGAGTCCGAACATAAGGGGAAATCTTCATCTCTGTTTTAGTTCTCATCTCTCTCCTTGCATATTCGCATGGATGGCTTGTGCGAATTCTTTGGTTCCTAAAATCCGGGCTTCTTCAATTTGCGCTGCCAGGTCAAAGGTAACTTGTCCGGCACGGATGGTTTTTTCCAAAGCTTGCCGCAGCACCTCAGCCGCCTCTTCCCATTGCATGAAACGCAGCATCATTTCCGCCGAAAGCATCAAAGAACTTGGATTGGCTTTATTCTGACCAGCCAAGTTGTTGGCAGAACCATGATTGGCTTCAAAAATTCCTATGCCCTTTTCGAAATTGATATTTGCTCCCGGCGAAATGCCCACTCCGCCTGCCAATGCAGCGGCGGCATCCGATATGTAATCTCCATTCAGATTTGTGGTCGCAATCACATCGAAATTTTGCGGGCATGTGATCAGCTGCTCAAAGACCACATCCGCGATGACATCATCCACCCAGAGCCGGTCTTGATGCAAAGCTTCACTCTTAGCCCGCTCGGCAGCCTCAGCACCTTCCTCTCGAACGATGGCAGAAAAACGGTTCGCGCTGAAGGTCTTCGTTGGAAACTCCACATCCACCAATTCGTACCCCCAGTTCCGAAAAGCGCCCTCTGTGAATTTCATGATATTGCCCTTGTGCACTAGCGTCAATCGCTTGCGCGTGTTTTCAAGTGCCCAATCAACAGCTGCTCGCACTAACCGCTGACTATTCGTCTTGGAAATGGGTTTAATGCCGATGCCGCTTTCATGTGCGTTTTTAATCTTTTCAAAATACTCAGGCATTTCCCGCTGGAAACCTGCTAGCCACTTTTTTTGCTGCGGACTACCAACCGCAAATTCGATGCCAGTGTAAATATCCTCGGTATTTTCGCGGAATATGACCAGATCCATTCCTACTGGATTGCGGTGTGGTGATGGCAGACCTTCAAACCAGCGCACCGGCCTCAAGCAGACGTACAGATCCAAATCCTGCCGCAGGCTGACATTCAATGAACGGATGCCGCCCCCCACCGGGGTGGTTAAAGGACCTTTAATGCTGGCTGGGAACCTGCCTAGGGTTTGCAGTGTCTCCTGCGGCAGCCATTCCCCGCATGCTTGATACGCGCGTTCTCCCGCTGGGCATTCCAGCCAGCGTATTTTTCTTTTATCTCCATAGGAACAGCGTACTGCCTGCTCAACCACCATTTGAGTGGCAGCCATGATTTCAGAACCAATACCATCACCTGCTAGAAAGGGAATGACCATCTCTTGTATATTTTTCATTGCGCCTCGATCTAAATCAATTCTACCTGTACAGCTGGCTATACTTCAAATTCTCAAAAATCGCTTGACAATCATCGCAAAGCAGGTAAAATAATAACATCATTTTTGGGACACTGTCCTATATAATAGGACATCTACATGGAAAAAATTCAAGTGTTGGATCGCACCGTAGCGATAATGGATAGTTTTTCTCTTGAACAACCTGTTCAAGGAGTACGGGACGTTGCCCGCAAGACAGGGCTCTCCTCCAGCACGGCCGGACGCATCATGGCTTACTTGAAAGATTTGGGAATTCTCAACCAAGACCCTGATACGCTGGCTTATATGATGGGTTCAAAACCGCTCGCTTGGGCGGGCATTTACACCGTGACCAGCGACGTACGTACATTAGCGCTGCCGGTGATGGTGCGTCTTCAGGAGCAAACTCGTGAAACTATTAGCCTATATGTAATGGAAGGTGATGAACGCGTTTGTGTAGAACGTCTCGAAAGCCCCGAAACTGTGCGAATTGTCGCGCGTGTGGGTCGTCGCATCCCTCTTTATGCCGGATCGGCTGGCAAACTCCTTTTGGCGTACCTGCCAGAGGCTCGCCGTGAAGAGATCCTCAAGCGCATCAAATTGGTTCCCATGACCGAGAAGACCATCACAGACCTTGATGAATTGCGTCAAAACATCGGCAAAATCCGCAAACAAGGTTTTGCCTTTAGCCGCGGTGAGTGGATCCTGGAAGCAGCTGGTGTTGCTGCGCCGGTCTTTGACCCGCGGGGACAGATAACCGCCGCCTTGACCATCAGCGGCCCGGCACAGCGTTTCACACATGAAAAGGTTGCTGAATTAGCGCATCTGGTTAAGGCTGGGGCTGAGCAGATTTCCAACGAGTTAGGCTATTTCCCTGATCACCATTTCTCTTAAGGAAAGGAATTATGACGATGTGGCTCCATGAAATCTTAAAGGAAAAAATTGAAGATGCAAGAACCCGCCTGCAGCGCATCAAACAAGAATACAGCGACCATACCATAGCGGAAGTAAAGGTCAAACATCTTTTTAATGGTTTACGCGGGGCCGACCTGTTGGTCAGTCAGATTTCCTACGTTGATCCGAGTGAGGGTGTGCATTTCTATGGATATTCAGTTGATGAGGTACTGCGCCTGCTGCCAAAAGCGGATAACAGTGAGTTGCCCTTGATGGGTGGAATGTATTACCTGCTGTTGACGGGTGAATTCCCCACACGGGAACAAGCTTTAGCAGTTGAGGAAGAATGGCGGCGTCGCAGCGATCTGCCTTACCACGTCGCCGATATGCTGCGTGCCATGCCTAAGGATACCCACCCCATGACCATGTTCTCGCAAGCCATTCTGGCTTTGCAGTCTCGTTCTGAATTCACCCGCCGCTATGTCAACGGCATGCAGAAAACTGATTACTGGCAGCCCACCTTGGAAGATAGTCTAAATCTGGTAGCCAAAGGTCCTGCTATTGCCGCAGCCATTTATAACATCAAATACCTGAACAAAGGCTTGGTTCCTCCCAGCCAGACTCTCGACTGGAGCGCCAATTTCGCCTACATGATCAACAAAGACTGGGACATTGAATACATGGATCTCTGCCGCCTTTTTTTTGTGATCCATTCCGAACAGGGCATTGGCAATGTCAGCGAGCATACTGCCTGGCTGGTGAATTCCGCTCTCTCAGATATCTATTTCGCCTGCTCGGCTGCCATGAACGGGTTGGCAGGACCGCTGCATGGTCGCGCCAATCAAGACAGTCTCGAATGGCTGCTGGGAATTCTGCACAAATTCGGCGAGTGTCCCAGTGAAGATTTGCTGGAAGAATACATCTGGGATACGCTCAATCGTGGAAAGATCATCCCCGGTTATGGACATTCGGTATTGCGTCAAACTGATCCGCGATTCATCGCTCAGCTTGAATTCGGACGCCAACGGATGGCGGATGACAGCTTGTTCCAGCTGGTCGAATTGGTGTATAAGGTCGCTCCACGCGTCCTCAAGGAATATGGCAAGGTTAGCGATCCCTGGCCGAATGTGGATGCCATCAGCGGTGCCATGCAGTACCATGCCGGATTGCATGAGTACGATTTTTACACGGTTCTTTTTGGGGTTGGGCGTATCATTGGCATCACTGCCAACCTGGTTTGGTCGCGCGCAATGTTCACGCCTATTGAACGGCCGCAGTCGCTCACCCTGGACGTGCTCGAAAAACAACTGGAATTGGTATCAGCCTGATTAATATCCACTCCCCAATTTGGATATAATTTCCCCCATTTTTGGGGGATTTTTATTAGAATTGGTACAACTCGATTCAAGCAGGAGATGGTTATGCAGGTAATCTGTGATTTGTGCAGACAGAGCAGAAACTATGACCCCATTCAGCATCGCTGTACTTGTGGAGGTGCTTGGGAACCTTTGTACTCATCTAGCTTCAACCCAGACTCAATTGCGCTGGGAGATTCTTCTCTCTGGCGTTATCGAGATTTGCTGCAAATACCGGAAATAGAGAATCCAATCTCTCTGGGCGCCGGTTGGACACCTTTGGTTGACTCTGTTTGGGATGAAAAGACCGTTCATTTCAAATTGGAATTTTTTTCTCCCACTGGCTCATTTAAAGACCGCGGCACTGAAGTGGAAGTCAATTATTTAGAAGCCGTTGGAGTTTCCCAGGTAGTTGAAGATTCTTCCGGCAACGCCGGGGCATCTCTGGCTGCGTATGCTGCCCGCAGTGGATTGCAGGCGCATATTTACGCCCCCGAGAGTGCCTCGCCTGCCAAACTGGCGCAGATTCAGGTTTATGGAGCAGTGTTGCATAAGATCCCTGGCGCCCGCAGCGAAGCCACGCGTGCGGCTCTCAACGCTGTAGCACTGGGAGGTATTTACGCCTCGCATGCTTATAATCCCTACTATCTTCTAGGTCAACAGACCTTCGCTTGGGAAATCTGGGAACAGCTTGGAAGAAAGGCGCCAGACGCATTGGTTATTCCCGTTGGTCAAGGGGGGCTGCTGATGGGTGCCTGGCTGGGTTTTGAACGCTTGCTGCAAGCCGGTTTGATCAGCAGCCTACCCCGCTTGTATGCCATCCAACCGCAGCTGCTCGCTCCCATCCGGCGAGCCTTCCAAGCTGGCAAAGATGACATCGATGAATGGCAGCCGACGGAAAAAAGCCTGGCGGAGGGTTTGGCGATTATCAAGCCGGTACGCAGCAGGCGCATCTTGCAGGCGCTGCGCGAGAGCAAAGGAGGCGCGCTCACGGTCACAGAAGCAGAAATATGCCAAGCGTATGATCGCTTAGCCCGTATGGGTATTTTCGCCGAACCCTCCAGTGCCGTTGCAGCGGCGGCTTTGCCGCAGGTGCGTCAATTGTTGGATTCGCATGCTTTAATTGTGACCGCTTTGACCGGAAGCGGATTAAAAGCCCCTATCTTTTCCCCAGAGGTTTAATGACGGACACAATTGCTTTTACGCGCGGCGTTCCGCCCCCTGAGAGTTTCCCAGTGGAAAAACTAGTGCAATGCGCTTCAGCGATATTGCAGCGTGAAGCGCATGTCATTTTGCAATACGCGCCTGCCGCTGGTTACGAACCTTTGCGTGCTTGGCTCGCGGATCACCATCATTGTGCTTCTAATCAAGTTCTGATCGGTCAAGGTTCTCTGCAGTTACTGGATATTCTGGTCCGGGTAACACTTTCCTCGCAGGATTTTGTCTTCGTGGAACAACCCAGCTATGACCGCGCTCTGACAATCTTCCGCCGCGGCACTGTCCGCCTGCGTGGCGTCCCACTCATCAAGGGTGTACTCGATATGGATTACTTAGAAGCTCGCCTGATTTCCGGAGAAATTCCACGCTATTTCTACCTGATCCCCGATTTCCAAAATCCAAGTGGTTCTGTTCTTTCCCTTGATCAACGTGAACGCCTCATCCATCTGTCTGGAGCATACAATTTTTTAATCATTGAGGATGGCCCATACCGGCAGCTGCGCTATCGTGGAGAAAGCTTGCCCACCCTGTATGAGTTGGCGCCGCAGCAAGTGCTGCACATGTCTTCCTTCAGCAAACTGATCAGCCCTGGATTGCGGGTGGGGTATATGATCTTATCGCATGATCTAGCTCAAATTGTAAAAAAATACGCGGAAGATACCTACATCAATTCAAGTTATCTCAACCAAGCCATAGCTTTTGAATTCATCCAGCGCGGCTGGTTGCAGCAAAACATCCTTGAGCTGCAAGAACTTTATCATCCGCGTTTGGATGCTGCTTTAGATGCCCTGAAAAATAATTTTCGAGATCTGGCAGATTGGGTGGAACCGCAAGGCGGTTTTTTTGTGGGCTTGGAACTCAAATCCGGATGGGGACTTCCTTCTGATGAGATCATTCAACAGGCTGGCCTGCAATTCAGCGACAGCCGCGCCTTTTTTGTGAATGGCGGGGGAAATTTTATCCGCCTTCCCTTTTGTGCTCTGACTCCCGCTCAGATCAAGCTTGGGCTGCAGCGTTTGCAGAAAATAACGGAAAAAAGAATCTGCTGAAATTCAGCAGATTCTCGTGTGCATCTCCCTGCTATTAGTAACGGTTGGAATAATCCGAACGTCCGCCTCTGCCACCCCGGCTGCCACCTTTGCGCCCTCCCCCGCCGCCAAAACGATTGCGGTTATCAAACGGTCGCCGGTTATCCTCTCTGGGTTTTGCCATATCAACTTTTAGAGGGCGATCACGATAGGTGTATGAGGAGAACATTTTTAAAGCGTTTTGAAGGCTCTCCTGGTTATCCATTTCAATGAAGCCAAAACCTTTTGACTGACCTGAATATTTATCTTTGATCAGAACCACCGATTTGACTTCACCCGCTTCTGAAAACAAGGTTTTCAATTCTTCTTCACTTGCGTCAAAAGGCAAGTTGCCTACATATAATTTTGTTTCCATTTGCATCCTTTACATGCTGATTTAAATAAAACACCGCCAGATCACATGATCTGGCGGCTTGTTGCCAACTCTGAGATCTAAATCTGTAGACGCATTATATCACAGCGAAATGGAAAAAGAAAAAGTACTGCCCTGATCCCTGCCTCCACTTTCAGCTCGAATCCATCCGCTGTGCGCTTCCACCAGCGATTTGGCAATGGTCAATCCGATGCCGCTGCCGCCCCCGTTTGCGCGCGAGCGAGATTTATCAGCACGGTAAAATCGTTCAAAAATATGATCTAAATGCTCCGCTGGAATGCCTGCTCCATCGTCACTCACAGAAAAGACCATTTCATTTTTGCTTTTTTCTATTTTCAAGCACACTTGGCCATCCACATTGGTGAACTGTAAAGCATTGACCAGCAGATTATGCAGCACTTGCTGAATGCGGTCAGCGTCCACATTAATGGTTGGCAATCCTTTTTCGATTGCGAGTTTCAGGTTGACTCCCTTCATCGCAAACAGATTCTCCAGCGGATCCACGGTTCTTTTTACCAAATCCGGTATTTTTATGTTCTGTTTGTTCAATTTAAGCGTTGCCCCATCCATGCGGCTCAACTCGTGCAAGTCTTCCACCAGGCGCTGCAGCCGGTCGGCTTCGCGATAAATCTGCTGGTAGGTCTCGATATTCTGTGGTAGTACGCCATCCATCAACCCTTCCATGCTGCCTTTTATAGCGGTTAACGGGGTGCGCAGCTCATGGCTGATATCTCCAATCAACTGGAGCCGCATACTTTCAATGCTTTCCAGTTTCTCTGCCATGCAATTGAAGTTGTAAGCCAATTGCCCCAACTCATCCTCTGATACATGCTCTGCTGCAATGCGGTGCGCATAATCGCCCTGGGCGATTTTCCGGCTGGCGTTGCTGATAGTCTGAATTGGCTTGGTGATACGTTGGCTTAAGAACAGCGCCGCCAATCCTGCGATCACAAAAGACGCGATGGCGGAGGTCAGCATAGATTCATTCATGGCGGCCCGGAAGGTCGAATACAAATTGGCTCCGCGCAGGTTGCCCATCATGGTCTGCATGCCCTCTCCCATGCGGTTGAGATGCCGTTCAAAAGCAGCCGCGATCGAAAGGTTCATCGCAATAGAATGAATCACACCCGCTAGAAAAACCACCAGCAAAAAAGCAGCCAGGATTTTGTAAATCCAACGGCTGTGAAGCGCTTTCTTTAATTTAGATCCTTTCATCTTCAAAACGATATCCGGCACCGCGTACAGTCTCAATAAACTCGCTGCCAATTTTTTGGCGCAGGTGTCCGATGTGCACATCCACCACGCGCATGTCGCCAAAATAATCATATCCCCAGGCTTTTTCCAGCAATTGTTCTCTGGAAAGAACCATGCCTTTGTGCTCTGCCAGAATGACAAGCAGATCGAATTCCAGGGTAGTAAGCTCGATTTCTTGATCTTTCACCCATACTCGTCGGGCATTGATATCGATGCGGATACACTGGAAAGCGAGTACTTTACGGTCAGTTTGCTGCGTTGTTTGCTGCATGCGCCGTAAAGCTGCTTTCACGCGTGCCATCAACTCACGCGGGCTGAAGGG
>CAYVJI010000006.1:0-37667 GCA_964451805.1 uncultured Pelolinea sp.
ACAAACCGTCGCTCCCGCTCCTGTTTTTTTCGCGCTCCTCCGTCGGGGGCATGCCGTTTTTTCAGCCGCATGTCATCGCGAGCCAGGCTCAGCCTGGCGTTGCAATCTCGCCTTCCCCGCATGTCATTGCGAGCGAAGCGAAGCAATCTTGTTTTTAATTCTTATTTGAGAGGTCTATCATGTCAGAAATACTGATCAATCCCGCCAAATTACACCTTGAGCTCATCCAAGCCAGCCTGCCGGCCGTCAGCGTTTCTTCCGACGGCCGTGTGGATTATGCCCGTGCGCTCACGCCCACCGAACTGAAAACCGCCCAAGGCATCATCCAAGCCCACAACCCCGCCAAACCCACTCAGGAAGCCCGTATTGAAGCCTATTTTGCCGCCGGCATTACCCTGCAAGCCCTGGTTTTCGCCTTGTGGCAGAAAGCCATGCATGAAGATTCATCCGCCGCCGACCAGATCCAAGCCCTCATGGACCAGATCAATCAGACTATTAATTAAATGATCGCTATTCCCACTCAATGGTTGCGGGTGGTTTAGAGGTCAAATCGTAAACAACACGATTCACCCCCCTGACCTCATTGACGATACGGCTGGAAATGCGTGCCAGCAGGTCAAAGGGGAGTTGCACCCAGTCAGCGGTCATGAAATCAATACTGCTGATCGCTCGCAATGCCACTGTTTCCTGATAAGTGCGTTGATCGCCCATCACCCCCACGGTTTTAACCGGTAAGAGGACTGCGAAAGCTTGTGCGATTTTCTGCGGGATTTTTTCTGGTTGTTCCAGCCAGCCGGCAGCGCGCAATTCAGAAATGTAAATCTCATCCGCTGCTCTTAGGATGTCCAACCGTTCTTGGGTTACCTCTCCCAGGCAGCGCACTGCCAAACCTGGTCCGGGAAAGGGTTGGCGCCAGATCAGTTCGTGTGGCAGTCCCAATTCAATACCAATCTGACGGACTTCATCCTTAAAAAGATAACGCAGCGGTTCAACTAACGTAAATCCCAACTTTCTTGGCAATCCACCCACATTATGATGGCTCTTGATCACTTGGGCGGCGGATCGCTCCGGTGCGCGCGATTCGATCACATCTGGATAGATGGTGCCTTGCATCAGATAGGAAATGCCCTTTTGTTGGCGGGCGAAGGATTCGAATTCTCGGATAAAAGTCTCACCGATCTTACGCCGTTTTTGTTCAGGATCCACAACGCCATCCAATGAGGTTAGAAAGGATTGGGAAGCATCACGAAAATGCAGATTGCTGCCCATTAAAGGCTGCATGGCAGCTTGTACTTTTTCTCTTTCACCTTTACGCAGCAAGCCATTATCCAAAAAGAGCGCAATGAGTTGGCTTCCAACTGCACGATGCAGCAAAGCAGCTGCAACGCTGGAATCCACTCCGCCGCTGACCGCTGCCAGCACGCGTGCGCCACCTACTTGATTCCGGGTGGTTTGAATTGACTGCTCAATGATGTGCGAAGGTGTCCAATTTGCCCGGGCTTTGCAGATAAATAGCACGAAATTGCGCAGGATCTGCACGCCCTGAATTGTGTGATGGACTTCGGGATGGAACTGGAGACCAAAGAGATTGCGTTTCAGGTCTCCCATGACGGCGATGGGACTGTTTGCGCTTTTTCCCAGTAAATTGAAATCTGGCGGAAGATCAATGACGAGGTCCCCGTGTGACATCCAGACTTTATATTCGCCCGGTTTGATCAAAGGATTATCAAAACTGATTTCTACCTGAGCAAATCCGTATTCTTTTTCCCCTCCTGAAATCACTTCCCCTTTAAATTTTTTTGCCAAAGCCTGCATACCGTAACAAATACCCAATACTGGCAAACCAGATTGAAGGATATAGTCGGGCAGTGTGGGTGCATTCGGATCATTGACCGAGGCAGGGCTTCCTGAAAGAATGAATCCTTTTGGGTTCAAAGATAGAATCTCCTCAGCTGGTGTGTTCCAGTGAAATAATTCGCAATATACATGCAATTCGCGCACCCGACGAGCAATCAATTGAGTATATTGCGATCCAAAATCAAGAACGATGATAGCATCCGGCATAACTAGTATTATGGCATCAGCTTGCTAACCTGACAAGCAGTTGGAGGAATTTGTGGGTTTGACAGACGATAAAAAAGAAAACTATAATCCTGTCAGGATGTTGGCATGAAAAGAAAACCCGATCTTCTGGCACGAATCAGTATCTTGTTTTTGGGATTGCTGTTTGGAGCATGTAATCCAGATACAACTGACCTAAAAAACACTGCAACAGTGAAAGCAACTGATGCTCCGCTACCGGCAGAAACTACTGCCGCAGTATTAACAACGGCAGGACCGACAAGTGTTCCCTGTGCACTATCCATTCCAGGCGAACAAGGATGGCCGGTAACCTTATGCGAGACTTTTGATGATAATCGCAATGCATGGATCATAGAAAGTCAGGATAATTCCTACGCTCAATACAGCATTACTGTTGAAGATGGTGTGTATGCACTGGATTACACCGCAAAGAGTTTTGCGTTATTCCAACGCAACGCCTTAACTTGGTTTGATTTGGCAAGCGCGAAAGACTTTGCGCTGACGGTTAGCACCCGCATGGACAGCCGCTTTCAATCTTGTTCGTGGGGTGTGGCTTTTCGGGCAAATGAGAATAGCTTCTTTCTTTTTTCAATTTATAACGACAATTCGTATGCTTTCGAGATTTACGAAAATAATACCTGGGTTCCCCTGATCTCCAAGCGTGCCTATTCTGGCATCCGCACTGGGGAAGAAAATACGGTGGCAGTAATTGCCGAAGGGCAGGATTTTGAATTCTATATCAATGGAGAATTGGTGAATTCCTTCAGTGGCGGACTGCTGCAAGGCAGCGATATTCTCCTAATTGCTAGCGCCAAAGAGGGGGTTGGAGTGACTTATGCTTTTGACGACATTGCGCTGAAGGTGAAAACCCCCTAATTCTATATAACCAAATTGATCAGAAATGCAAAAGTGCTTGACAAATATAGAATATTAGTTCTATAATATAGAACATAATATCTAATATAAATGGAGGATACCATGAACCTGACAAATACACAACGATTCAACCGATTTTCAGAACGTTTGATCCAAGGTTTACAGAAAAGATCAATTAACCTATTTGTGATCATCATAGCCGCGGCTTTATTGGCTTTTGAAATTTTCAGTTTCAGCACCATGGAATTTGCCCTGCAGGAAATGTTGGGCGAATTGAGTGTTGGTTTTTGGCAATGGTCAACAATTCTCTCTCTGGCGTTGTGCGGGATGGATTTTGCCGGCATTGCCCGCTTGTTGACTTATCCACATGGCAAAGAGAAAGAAGAACCTGGTGGGTGGTTCCTTTTAGGCGCTTGGGTATTGGCTGCCGCAATGAACACGGGATTGACCTGGTGGGGTGTCAGCGTGGCTATTTACAATCAACCAGCTGATAGCGTGCTTATTCTTGATCCTCTCACCTTTGCTACGGTAATACCAGTTTTCGTCTCAATTGGGGTATGGATCGTGCGTATTCTCATCATCGGCACATTGATCCATTCTTTTCGGGTGCCAGTTAATGCCAAATCATCTAAAACAAAAGAAGTGCATCCTCAACCCTTTGGATTCAACTCTTCTCCAAATACTGTTCCCAGTGGATTTCGACCATTGTCCACGCGTGCATATCATTCAAATAATCAACTTAAGCAAGAATGATCACTCTTACCTCATGGAAACGCCGGGCTGATGATAACAGCCCGGTTTTTATTTCCAAGCCATACTATAATGGCGGGTATGTCGATCTCGATAAAGACACCACCGGTCTGGATAGACCAAAACCATGCATTGGGTGACCTTGTGCGATCTATCCATCAAGGAAAAACCATTGCGGT
Source organism: uncultured Pelolinea sp. (assembly GCA_964451805.1). Taxonomy (GTDB): domain Bacteria; phylum Chloroflexota; class Anaerolineae; order Anaerolineales; family Anaerolineaceae; genus Pelolinea. Next base: position 3,888 of record CAYVJI010000006.1, read on the forward strand.
TGATACAGAATCGAACAGTTTATTTGCTTTCCCGGAACAGGTATGCCTGATTCAAATCTCTACTTTCCATGAAGATTTTCTCATTGATGGACTGGCGGATTTGAAGCTTGAAAATTTAGGAAAGATTTTTTCAGACGAGTTGATTCAAAAAGTTTTCCATGCGGCAGAATATGACATCATGTGTTTGAAGCGTGATTTCAGTTTTCAATTTAATAACCTGTTTGACACCATGCAAGCCGCGCGCATTCTGGGGTATGAGAAATTGGGTTTATCTAATCTGTTGATGGAATTCTTTGGCGTTGACCAGGGAAAAAGCTTCCAGAAGGCGAACTGGGGCAAACGACCTCTTCCTACCGCTATGCTCAATTATGCACGCTTGGACACGCATTATCTAATCCCATTAAGCGATCAACTCGAAAACCAGTTGCGCCAAAAAGAACTTCTTGATCTGGCAATTGAGGATTTTCAGCGCTTGTGCAAGGTAAAACCCAATCATAAAGATTCTCCTTTGTATGCACAAGTGAGCGGGTATCAAAATTTAGACGAGAAACAATTGCGCGTGCTGGAAGAGTTAAGCCAATACCGGCATCAACAGGCATATAAACTCAACCGTCCTCATTTCAAAGTAATAGGAAATGACACGCTGCTTGCCATCGCACAAGTATTGCCAAAAGGAAGCCGAGAGTTGAGTCAAATTCCGGGTATGTCTGTTCGAATATTCGAAAGACATGCCCCCGGGATTATTCAGGCAATTCAAAATGGATTAAATAAACCTCCTCTTCGACCCAAGTTCCATAAAAAACCATCCGATAAATATATTCATCGCTTGGAATCATTAAAAGAATGGCGAAAAAAGGCCGGGCTGAAGATGGGAGTACAATCAGATATCATCTTACCCCGCGATATTCTGGAGCAGATAGCGGGTCAGAATCCAAAGGATATAGATGCCCTCCATGTTCTAATGAAAGAGGTCCCCTGGCGTTTTGTGCATTTTGGTTTAGAAATCATGAATGTAATTAAAAAGGATCCCTCATAATGAAGATTTGTTTTTATGGTGCAGCTCGCACGGTTACTGGTTCGCAGCATCTCATTGAGATCAATGGCAAGCGTTTACTACTGGAATGCGGTGTTTTCCAAGGTCGCCGACGTGATTTTTATGAGCGAAATTGTTGTTTTCCATTTGATCCAAAGCAAATTGATGCTGTCATTCTATCGCACGCCCACATTGATCATTCTGGCAACTTGCCAAATCTGGTCAAACAAGGATTTGGTCGACCTATTTTTGCTACACCGCCAACTGCTGAATTAGCCCGTATTATGCTGCGCGATTCCGCTCATATTTACGAGGAAGACGCTGAGTATATGAATAAGAAAAAACGCAAACATGGCGAGCCTTTGGTTGAGCCTCTTTACACGATCCCAGATGCGGAAAAAGCAGTAAATTATTTTTCAGAGTATGGATACAACCAGCCTTTTGAACCCATTCCCGGTGTGGAAGCCTGTTTGGTAGATGCTGGGCATATTCTTGGCTCTGCAGCCATCGTCTTAGATATTCACGAGAATGGATCGAAAACACGGTTGTGGTTTTCTGGTGATATTGGCCGTTGGGACTTACCTTTGATCGCTGATCCGGTTATGCCGAAGGATGCAGATATCCTAATCATGGAATGCACATATGGAGACAAAACGCATCGCGATCCGCAGGAAGCTTATATCGAATTCCGAGATGTTGTAATTAGGACAGTAGAACGTGGCGGCAAAGTGGTTGTTCCTGCTTTTGCGGTTGGGCGCACTCAAGAACTGGTTTATAGTCTCAACCGAATGATGAAAGATGGAGATATTCCACAGGTACCAGTGTTTGTTGATAGTCCCTTAGCGATCAACGCCACCGACATTTTCCGCAAGTTTCCCGATTATTTTGATGATGAGACCCATGAATTCATGAACACCGGCCACCATCCCGCCCTAGACTTTCCCGGCTTGAAATATACAAGGCGTGTGGAGGAATCTAAAGCAATCAATGAAATGGATGATCCCATGGTGATCATTTCGGCTTCGGGCATGGCGGAAGCTGGCCGTATCCTGCACCACCTGATTCACACTATTGAGGATCCTCGCAATACCATCTGTATCGTCTCATGGCAAGCTTCCCACACATTGGGTCGACGTTTGGCTGAAAGGCAGCCAAAAGTACGTATTTTTGGCGAGGAAGTGAATGTGAGAGCAGAGATTGCCACGATTGGCGGATTATCTGCCCATGCTGGCCAGAATATGCTGCTGGAATATGCCCGCTCGGCCGCATCCAATAGTCTTAAACAGATTTATCTGGTGCATGGTGAAGAAAACCCGGCAATAATTTTGAAGGAAAGAATGCACGCTGCGGGATTATTAGCGGTTGAATACCCGGAATACGGCGATGTTGTTGAATTCTGACAGGGCGGCATGAGTGCATTTTTCAACAAAAACGGTTGCTGACTATTTCTAAATAAACAAGGCAGTTAATCATTGAAAAACCAATCAACCCTAACACAGCAGATTCGGCAATTCTTCAACACACCCAAAGGAATCCAAACCAGTCTTTGGCTATTATTTTTTGTTTACTGGGGTGGAGCGGCCGCCGTACTTCCATACATCGGCGTCTATTATGAAAGTGTCGGACTCAAAGGCTCACAGATCGGATTTCTAAATAGCATTCCATATTTTATTTCGATGATCAGCAGTGTAATTTTTGCATTTCTTTCAGATGTTTCGAAACAGCATAAACTAGTTTTACGATTATGCGCTATATGCCTGATATTCGTTATGGCAGCATTTCCCTCGGCCCACTCATTTACAACTTTTTTACCGATCGTTTTCATTTGGTCGATCATTAATGCTCCATTCAACGCAATCCTGGATGAGACAACGTTAACCTCCTTAGAAAATCCGGGAAATTATGGAAAGATCCGCGTGGGTGGTTCAATCGGTTGGGGTCTTATGGTTTTGGCAACGGGGTTTCTGATCGATTCCATTAATAAAGGGCTGAACATCATTTTTTATATCCACATTCTGTTCTTATTAATTTTTTTGTTGTTTACCATCAGTCTGCCCCGCAGGCAAAAAGCAAGTGTGAAACCAGTTGACAAACCCTCTTTTAAAATGGTTATGGAGATGATTCGGCAGCCAGGTTTTATCCCCTTTTTATTCATGATCGTGATTTGGGGAATGGGTGAGTCTGCCATTGGCAATTTTCTCTTTCTACATATCAAGGCATTGGGGGGCAGCTCCACATTGATGGGCACGGCTTTATCCCTTTCTCTTATTGGCGAAATCATTACATTTACCATTGCCAATAAGATTCACGAGCGTATTGGTCCGCATAAAATGATGCTGCTTTCATTTCTAGTGTTGTTTGCCTGGCTCATGGGTTTATCGCTGATCCGCGAAGCGACAACTATTCCCTTCTTTCAGATCTTTGGTGGCGCAGGATTTGCATTGATTCAATCCGGCAGTGTGGCATTTGTGAATGCCCGCGCACCCCAGCAGCTGGGTACAACCGCGCAAGCTATCCGAGGCGGAATCATGTCGGGAATAGGCGTAGGACTTGGTTCTCTGATCAGCGGAGTGATTTATGAGAACCACGGATCGGTTTTTTTGTTTAGAAACATGTCTTACTTGGTGTTAGCGGGTTTTTTGTTGGGGATTGGAATTTTCTTTACAAACCAATTGCGGGATCAGCAACAACGCTAATAAAAAAAAACGTGAATAGTCTTTATAGATCGATTTTTGGCCATGTCAGTAGTAGATTATCCAGCATGGTCTGCAAATTGGCGTTGTTCAATCGAATGAGGGCGTGGTCCAAGCTGGCAATGATCTGTGCTGAAAATTCACTTGCTACATTGGAAGCGATTTGATGGATAATTTCCTGGAAATCAAGGTTGATCAGGTTTGCCTGGCTATTGGTATTTACAATGAGAACATCTCTCCAGAATGAAAGCCATTGACCAAGCTCTTCTTTGAGATCGATCTTGATATCTTTGCGGTCTTTACTTTTAGTCAGCTTTTCCACAAATAGCATTCGTTCCTTTGGGGAATAACTGATCAACTGCAAACACCTGTCTAAGGTTTGTTTTCGAATTAATAGCAGTTCTTTTTCGTTAATCAGGCGCAATGCGTATCCGGGTCTTCCTCCGGCGATATGGCTGATCAATACAGCATTTTCTGCATCAATATGAAAATTTTCCTGTAAGTGAACAGCGAGCACATCAATTGCCTGTGGGCGAAGCCTGATATGTTCGCAGCGGGAGACAACCGTTGGCAAAAGATTATCCGGATCGTTGGCCGTGACCAGCAAGATTACGCGTGGATTCGGTTCTTCAAGTGTCTTCAAGAGTGCGTTTTGTGCGCTGAGGTTGGCTTCTTCAAGACGCAGCAGCAAAGCGATGCGGTAATGGGATTCATAAGGCGCCAGCGATAAGAGATGCTGCAGCTCTCGCACCTGATCGACTTTAAGTGTATCGCCCTCCTGTTCCGCTTGCAGGATATTCAAATCTGCCTGCTGCATATCCTCAATTTGACGGCAAGTCCGGCAGGTGCTGCAAGGTTCTCCGGTTGAAGATGATTGGGGGCAATTGATCGCTTGCGCAAACCGCAGAGCTAACGTGCGCCGTCCAACCCCCGATGGGCCACTGAAGAGATAAGCATGCCTCAGGCTGCCTGCCGCAAGTTGCTGGCGGAGAATTTGCTCTGCCCACGAGTGGCCGATCAGATTCCAACTCATGCCAGCCATTGTAGCCGATGGTACCCTTTTTGACAATTACTTACCACTTAACCGAATCGCTGCTTGCGCAACGGCTTAAGTAAGGATAAGATAAACCATCATAGATGATGAGAGAAGGTAAAAGCATGGATGATGTTCTCGATCGCTTTTTGAGGTATATCCAAATAGATACCCAATCGGATGATAGGGTTTCCGACCGTACGCCCACTACTGAAAGCCAGTGGGATTTAGCGCGCTTGCTCGAGAAAGAGCTGCAGGAATTAGGATTGCAAGATGTCAACCTCAATGAAAAGTGCTTTCTGACAGCTACGCTGCCAGCCAATAGCACAAAGCAGATCCCTGTGATTGGATTTATTGCGCATATCGACACCAGTTTTGATTTCTCCGGTAGTGATATCCACCCTCAAATCATTCAAGACTATGATGGCGCGGCTATCGAACTGAAAGGAAAGAAAGGCATGTTCCTTTCACCACAAGAATTTCCAGAATTATTGAAATACAAGGGGCAAACGGTCATCACGACCGATGGAACCACCCTTTTGGGCGCGGATGATAAAGCAGGTGTGGCGGAGATCATGTCTGCCTTAGCGTATTTGCAGGAACATCCAGAATTTAAACACGGCAAGATTCGTGTTGCATTTACTCCTGACGAAGAAACCGGATATGGTATCGCTCATTTTGATGTTCGCGCATTCGCAGCAGATTTTGCCTATACCTTGGATGGCGGCGGATTGGGTGAGATTGAATTCGAGAACTTCAACGCAGCCCGTGCTTTTGTGGATGTACAGGGCAAATCGGTTCATCCGGGAGATGCCAAGAATACCATGCTAAATGCTATGCTGGTTTTTTTTGAATTCAATGACCTGCTGCCGATTGAACAACGCCCGGAATACACTGAAGGACGCGAGGGTTTCTTTCACCTCTGGCGAATGTCTGCAGGCAATGTCGAACAAGTGCAGGGTATTTATCTGATCCGTGACCATGATGCGAAAAAGTTCGATCAGAAGAAACAGCTGATGCTGGATTGCGTAGAATTCATCAATAAGAAATATGGAACGGGAACCATATCATTGCGCTTCGAGGAACAGTACCGCAATATGCGCGAAGTGATCGAACCGGTATTTCATGTGGTTGAAACAGCTCAGCGGGTTATTGCAGAACTGGGCATGCAACCAATCACTAAACCCATACGCGGCGGAACGGATGGAGCGCGTTTATCATACATGGGTTTGCCAACCCCCAATCTTTTTACCGGCGGACATAACTTCCACGGACCGTATGAATTCATCCCGCTGGAATCGATGCAAAAAGCTGTGCAGGTAATTCTGAAAATCTTGCATGCTTATACCGAGAGATAAAACGTTTTATCCTTTCTCTTTTATAAAAATTTCAATTTCCCATCTTGCCAATCAATGCATATGGTATATCTGCCAATGCTTTGAAGTAGGAATAAGGTAAAATCTCAAGCGATTCTTTGTGAATGAAGTATGGAAATCCTGAAAAAATTAAATCCCCAGCAGTATGAAGCTGTCGCTTCAGAACAGAAACAGATTTTAGTATTAGCGGGGCCTGGATCTGGCAAGACACGCGTGCTCACTCAACGAATTGCCTTCCTGGTACATGAGAAAGGGATAAATCCTCATTGCATTCTCGCAGTTACTTTCACCAATAAGGCAGCGCGCGAAATGCGCACTCGACTGGAACGCATGCTTGGCAAGAGCGTAGATGCCTTGTGGCTGGGCACTTTTCATGCCATCTGCGCGCGCATTCTGCGGCGCGAAGCCGATAAACTGCCTTTCGATGCGAATTTTGTTATTATGGATGCCGATGACCAGCAAGCCATCATCAAGCGTGTTTTGAAAGACCTTAATATCGATGACAAACTATACTCTCCGGTTGGTATTCATGTTGCTATTTCCAATGCAAAAAATGACTTGCAAGGGCCATCCGATTTCAAATCTCGTACCTATCGCGAGGAAGTCGCCAAGCGGGTTTATGAACAATACGATAAGATCCTGCGCAGCAGCAACGCAGTGGATTTTGATGACCTGTTACTTTGGGCGGTTAGACTGTTCGAGCAGAATCCACAGGTGCGTGAAGCATATGGAAAACGCTTTGAACACGTTCTGGTGGACGAATTCCAGGATACTAATCAATCTCAATACGAATTGATCAAGCATATTTCTTCCTTTCATCACAATCTTTTTCTGGTGGGCGATGAAGATCAATCGATCTATCGCTGGCGCGGGGCGGATTACCGTAATGTTCTGCGCTTTCAGAATGAATATCCCCAGTCGGTAAAACTGCTCCTGGAACGCAATTACCGTTCCACGCAGAATGTTCTAGATGCAGCTCAAGCGGTCATCAATCAAAACCAGGCGCGCACTCCCAAACAGTTATTTTCGAAACGCGGCAGCGGCCCGAAAGTGAAAATCTACGATGCGGCTGATGACCATGCTGAAGCGGCATATGTTGGAGAAGATATCTCAGACCGATTGGCTGCCGGGCAAAAGGGCGGTGATTTTGCCATTATGTACCGTACAAACGCTCAATCACGTTTATTGGAAGAAGCTTTCTTGCGTTTGAATATTCCCTACCGTTTGGTGGGAGCTCAACGGTTTTACGGACGCCGCGAAGTGAAAGATCTGATTGCATTTGTGCGTTTGGTTCATAACCCTCAGGATGAGATCAGCCTGGCGAGGATTATTAACGTGCCACCGCGCGGTATTGGCAGCAAAACCCTCATCGACCTCAACTTGCAGGCGCAGCAGAATGTGCTTTCTCCTTGTGACGTACTCCTCTCACTCGGCGAGAATGGCGAAAAATCACCATTTTGGCTGCCATTCACCAGCCGCGGGGCGAGTGTGCTGGCAGATTTTGGCGCGCTGTTGACCAATTGGCGCGACTTTGCTCTTACGCACCCCCTGCCCGAACTGTTTGACCGAATTCTGAAAGATATCAATTATCAGGAATACATCGATGACGGCAGTGAAATGGGCGCGGGCCGTTGGGAAAATGTGCTGGAACTGCGCCGGCTGGTTTTTGAATATGAAGAACGCGGCATAACAGAATTTCTTGAAGCGATCGCTTTGGTATCCGATCAGGATACCGTACCAGATGAGATGAACGCGCCCACATTATTAACCCTGCATGCAGCCAAAGGGTTGGAATTTCCACATGTGTATATCATTGGGTTGGATGAGGGTTTACTGCCACACAGCCGTTCTTTTGAAGATCCAGAAGAGATGGCTGAGGAAAGACGGCTTTTTTATGTGGGCATCACACGCGCCAAAGATCAGCTGACGCTGGTGCGGGCTGGACAACGCAGCAGCTATGGTCGTTTTGAATATACGCAGGAATCACGCTTCCTAGAGGATATTCCCGAAGAGTTAATAGAAAGGCAGGGCATTCGTCTGGGTATCCGTAGCGTAAACCCACTTAGCCAACCGCGCTGGGAACCGCTGTCTTTTTCTGGCTTTGACAAACGTGAAAAGCAAATGCCTGTCACTGCGCGCTATAAAGCCGGCATGCGTGTCATTCACCCACAATGGGGTGATGGGTTGGTGATTGATACGCGCATCCTGGGCAATGACGAGACTGTCACAGTGATGTTTGAGACGGCTGGCCTTAAGCGGCTGGCAGCTTCTATGGCGAAACTCCAGATCATGTCATCGGATCTTTGATGAAGAAACAAATATCCAGAAGGCTTTAGCGTTTGCAGATCCATTCAATATTAAAGTCTATTGATACTCAAAAGATTCGCTGATTTCATCTAGAACGGGTTTGTAGAGAGATTTCGTGGCGTCATCCCAAATAATGCTGAAGATGTAAATAAACGTTCCGGCAGAATCAAAAAAACTTACCCCATTGATTCTCTTCCGTTCGGCATGCCACTCAAGTCTTTCGCGGCCATCCGGTAACGCTTTGTCATGCGAAACCCTCAAATCCCAGCCGTAAAGTTTTCGCATAATTTCCAGAGTCTTTGAAGCTTTGATCTCCTGCGAAACCGGTGACCCCTTGCTGTAAATTGCCACCTGCACGCTGGCTTGTTTATCGGGAGAGATAAATCCTTCGACTACAGTTCGTTCAATACTGGCTAGATCGATGTATCTTGACCAGGAGGTGGGCACCTGAATATTGAAAATCATTTCGCGGGAAATGTATTCTTTGCGAAAGCCATACAAAGGAGCGCCGGACATTGCCAGAGAATTCAGCTCTGCTTTTTGCGTCATTTCCTCAAAGAGAAGACGGAAATTTTCAAACTGGGGCTGCGCACTATTTATTTGCAGATGATAAACAGCAGCGCCCGAGCGCACGTAACGGTCTATCCCCTGCCAAGTTTCCTCGGCTACCTTCCAAGTAGATTCGATCAACGCTGAGCCCTCATTGATTTCCCGATTGCTTTCGCTGTAAGCCCTGACATTTTCGTATGTGCTGACCATTTCAGCTGTAACCAGTGAAACAAAATCCTCTTGCAGCAGTTCATAACCGGTTGCGATCACGCGCATGACGAATGAAGCGGAAGCATCTGCATTGTGGCAATCCACCCGGTAAAGTCCGCTTTCACTGCAATTCCAGGCTTGTGGAAGAGGGACGCTGAACGCATCGGATGGAGAGGAATACACTTGCTGACTGAGAGATGGCGTTTTGGGGGTGGAGGTTGCTGTCTCAATAGTCTGTGTGGGGATTTCCTCATTTACCTCTGGGCTGGCCGGGGTATCAGTGAGTTGATTATCAGTAGTGTTTTTGCTGATTCCAGGGCTGCAGCTTGCTAGAAACAAGGAAAATCCGAAAACAAATATTACACATTTATACGTTATTGCCATGATCATTTCTCGATTGAATTAAGAATTATAACTGGTTGCACAGAGAGAAGAGATTTGATTCTCGATTAGCGCGAAGGAATAAAAATTATGGTTAAATATTGAAGGTTTTTTCACACTTTTTTATAATAAACATATTCAATCCTTTTATAATAATCCACATCATAAAAAAGCAGGAGCAATCTCATGCCGGTTGCCACTTATCACTTTCCTGAAGGATTTTTATGGGGAACGGCCACCTCATCTCACCAAGTAGAGGGCGGTAATACAAATAATAACTGGTTTGCCTGGGAAAATGAAGTCAGCCGCATTGTCCAGGACCAAAAATGCGGGCTGGCATGTGATTGGTGGGGCGGGCGCTGGCGGGAGGATTTGGAAAATGCAGCCAGGGATGGGCAGAACTCTCATCGTTTATCCGTTGAATGGAGCCGCATCCAACCTAAACCGGATGAATGGGATCAGCAGGCGTTGGATTATTACCGTGAAATTCTGCAGGGCATGCAGAAAATGGGGCTTAAACCCATGCTGACGCTGCATCATTTCACCGATCCTTTATGGCTAGTAGAACGAGGTGGTTGGGAGAACGATGAGGCACCCTTTCTTTTCAGTGAGTTTGTGCGCAGGACAGTAACCGCTTTGAAAGACTTGGTTGACCTTTGGGTGACGATTAATGAACCCGAGGTGTACGTCACAGGCGGGTATATTGAGGGAAATTTTCCACCTGGGAAATCTGATTTAGGTGCGGCTTTTGTGGTGATGCGGAATCTATTGATGGCGCATGCTTCCGCTTACAGCATTATCCATGAATTGCAGCCTGCCGCTCAGGCGGGTTATGCGAAAAATTACCGTGCCTTTGAACCTGCGCGGGCATGGTTCCCTCCAGATATCTGGATCACGCGCTTCACCTCGCAGAGCTTTAATGACGCCTTTTCAGATGCAATTGAAACAGGGATTTTTCGATTCGCACTGAAAAGCGAAAAAATCCCGCAAGCGATTGGCACCCAGGATTTTGTGGGAGTGAATTATTACACGCTGGATAAGGTTGTTTTTAAGCCATTTGCTTTTAAAGATGTCTTTCATAGACGCTTTTTTCCTCAGGATTGTGAATTGAGCGAAACTGGGTTTATCGCCAACGTCCCTAGGGGCATGCAGGCTGCATTGCATTGGGCGCACAAATTCAGGATTCCAATTTATATTACTGAAAATGGCGTAGAAGACTCCACAGATGCCATGCGCCCGGCGTATCTCTTGCAGCATCTGCATGAGATCTGGCGGGCGGCAAATTTCAACTGGAATATAAAAGGGTATTTCCATTGGTCGCAAGTAGATAATTTTGAATGGGAACGCGGTTGGACACAAAGGTTTGGCTTATGGGGCTTGGATGTTGCCACGCAGCAGCGAATCCGCCGCGCAAGCGTGGATCTGTATGCCGCTATCTGCAGGCAAAATGCGATCAGTTCGGTATCTGTACAGAAACTTGCCCCGCATGTTTTCTCGAAACTATTTCCTGAATAAAAGAAATTAAAAATGTAAAAGTCCCTGAATTAAATGGAGTATGATTAGCGCGCTCTTGAGCAAGAGGTAGATCTATGCATCGAAAAAATGTATTTCTAGCAGTCTTGATAGGGTCGATGGCTTGGTTGATCTTGAGTTCAGCCCAGCCACTCCCTGCTGGTTTTATGAATGAAAAGTCACCCAGCACCGCCCAAGATCCCACACCGATACCCTTGAAGCCAGGGTTGCTGGATGCAGGCACGTTGCCGTGCGATCCTTCTGCGGTGCACGGACTATATTTTTATTCAACGGATTGTCCGCATTGCATGGAAGTCCTCAATCAATTGCTGCATCCCATGCAGGATGAATTTGGCACCAAATTGGATATCCGCTTGGTGGAAATTGATTACGCAGAAAATTACGAGTTATTGATTAAAGCTGAGGAGCATTATGGGGTCAGAGCGGAAGAGCGCGCCATCCCTACATTAATCATCAATGGTCAAGTGCTGATCGGTGAAACAGACATTCAGTCGCAACTGCGTGGTATTGTGGAACAGGGTATCTCTCAGGGGGGAATTGATTGGCCGGATATCCCCGACTTTGATCCTTCTGCTATCCTTTCTGAAGAAAATGCCACAGTCGATGCCGCAGTATGCTCGCTGGATTCTGGGGAAGCCTGCGAGACTAGCGCGCCAATCTATGCCGCATATTTTTACCAAACAGGTTGTGATAGTTGCAGCAGGATAGAAGCTGATCTGGCATATTTGCGAAACCGCTATCCGCAATTGATCATTGAAAAATTCAATGTGTATGACCATGCAGCTTTAGGATTATGGTTGACTGAACGTGCTGGGCGCCAGGATTTCAGCACCCCAGCGGTTTTTATTGGGAATCAGGCTTGGGTCAGTGAGCGCGAGATCACACCAGAAGCTATTGAAACCGCATTACAGTGCTTCCAGCAAGAGGGGGCGCCAAAGGTTTGGGAAGCGTTCAATCTTCAACAAGGCAATCAGGATATTGTCGAGCGCTTCCGTTCAATGAGTTGGCTGACGGTGGTCTTCGCTGGTTTGGTCGATGGTTTGAATCCCTGCGCTTTCGCTACATTGATATTCTTTGTGTCATATCTGACGCTGTCGGGGCGTAAAGGGCGCGAGGTCGTGTTTGTAGGACTAGCTTTCACTTTGGGTGTATTCCTGGCATATTTTGTGATCGGATTGGGTCTGTATAAAGTTATCGATCTGCTGGGTGATACGCTCAATATACTAGCGCGCTGGGTTTATGCGCTCACTGCGCTGCTATGTTTGGCATTGGGTGTATTCAGCATCGTAGATGTCTTCAAAGCTCGTCAGGGCAAGTTGGATGACCTTTCTCTCAAATTACCTGAGACATTGCGCAAGCGCATCAATGCTGTTATCCGCAAAGGTCGTGAAAGCCGCGTATATTATGTGGGAGCTTTTGTTACCGGACTTTTTATCTCGATTTTGGAACTGGCTTGTACCGGACAGGTCTATCTGCCGACGATCATATTTGTCAGCAGCCTGCCGGAACTGCGCTTGAGGGCAATCTTCTATTTGATCATCTACAATTTGCTCTTTATCCTGCCATTGGCCGTGGTGTTCATTTTCGCATATTTTGGCACAACATCAAAGCAATTAACCAAGTTTATGCAAAAGCATGCTGCTGTAGTGAAAACCGGAATGGCAGTTTTGTTCTTTGCTTTGGCAGTTTGGTTAATAACTTCCCTTTTTGCGTAATACGGCAGCATCAATAACTATAAAAAAATTCAAAAGTGGTTATTTATCAGCTGGTCGTTAAATGATAGAAATCAACCATACCAGGCTGACCGCTACTCCCATAAGCAAGCAAAGCACAGCCGCGAACAAACCCCACATGCTATGCAGAGGAGGATTCTTATGGGCTTCTGATTTCATCAACCAGAATCCAGTGAGAAAAAGGATTATTGCGATCACAAAAGAATACATACAGCTCAGCAATCCTATCTTTCCTATATGGGCTGAAAAATTCTAATCTATTTAAAAGGCATGGAGTAAATCAGGCTGTTATGAGATCATGGATCCAGCGCCGGCTGCGGTACCTCCAAACAGATACGATAAACTTGACCATTTCCTCAATCATAATGGTTAGATAAACGAAATGAACTGGCATTTTGAAAACAAAAGCAGCCAGCAATGCCAGCGGCACACCCAATAACCACATTGAACCGACATCCATGCGGTAAGCGAAACTGGTATCGCCTCCGCTGCGCATCATGCCGATGAAAAAGACCACATTCAGCGCTCTGATCCATAAAGATATCCCCAAGATCACCAATAAGTTATTAGTATATAAAGAGGTCTGAGCGCTGATGTTGTACCAAGAAGTGATGGCACTTCTGCCGGCAAAGATCAAACCACCCAGAAATACCGCCATGATGAGAACCAAACGGATGGTTTGATTCACGTAGTCATACGATTTTTCCTGTTCCCTCGAGCCGATTGTATTGCCAACCAAAATGGCACAAGCGTGCGTCAATCCCATAAAGGGAACGAAAGCCAAGTTATCCACTGAATCCTTGATGCTGATGGCGGCGATGGATTCGGTACTAATGTGGGCGTAGATCGCGCTGTATGCAGAAATACCCAGCGCCCACATCAATTCGTTGAATGTGACCGGCAATACTCTTTTCAGGATCCTTCTGGCGAACTGCTGATCGAAAGAGAACATGAGTTTGAACGGCACAGCCAGTGGTGTTTTCAGCTTATAGACCATCCCGATCAGCAGAAGGCATTCAAAAATGCGTGCGATCGAGTTTGCCAGCGCGGCTCCCTGCGCACCCATCGCTGGCGAACCGAGTTTGCCGAAGATGAAAGCATAGCCGAGAACAGAGTTGAGCAGAACCCCGCTGGTGCTGACCAGCATCGGCATACGCGCGTCGCCGGTGGAACGCAGGATAAAACTGTAAATGTTGATCGCAGGCGTGAAAAGGAAACCAAGACTGCTGATGCGCAGCAGATCTATGCCCAGGTCAATTACTTGAGGGTCGTTTGTGAAAATTTGCAGGAATGCACGCGGGATGAACAGCGCCACGAGCGCGAAAAAACCCCCGATAAGAAACCCTAAAATATTCGATACGCCTAAAACGCGTGAAATATTTTCTTTGTCCCTGTTGCCCCAGAATTGGGCCGTGAAGATGGAAGATCCTGAGCTGATTCCAAACTGAGCCAGAGAGAGCAGAAAATACAACTGGTTCGATAAACCGATAGCTGCCAGCGGGATATCCCCCAACTGGCCGGTCATCAGTGTGGTGATGGCAGTGCCGAGCACAACAAACAAGTTCTGCAGCATGATTGGAAAACCCAATCTGAATAGGCGGTATATGAAAAGTTTGTTCAAGATTTGGCAAACCTCAAAAATCTCTTCCTGGAAATTAGAGGGGGATTATAAATGAGGAATGAAGTTTATGTAAGGTTGTTATGGTGCAGGCTGGCAGGTTGGGCAGATATGCGTGCCGCGCTGGCCGACCACCAGCCGCTGGATGAGGCTGCCGCAGCGCGTGCAGGTTTGCCCCTCGCGACCATATACCTTAAATTGGTGTTGGAATTGTCCGCCGCGGTAGACCCAATCAATGCTGGCTCCGTTGCGCTGAATGCCCTCCTGTAGAACTTCGCGGATGGCATACAGCAAGTTATGCGCTTCTTTAGGGGTGATCTGGCTAGAACGCTTCAACGGGTGGATGCTTGCTCGAAATAGAGCTTCATCCGTATAAATATTTCCCAGACCAGCCAGGAAACGCTGGTCCATCAACAGCGGCTTAAGCTGACGGTTGTGTTTGGTCAGCATGGCATGGAAAGATTCTGAAGTTAAATTTTCATCCAGCGGTTCAGGCCCAAGATCTGCAAAGATTTCCTGCGGGTCATCCGTTAACCAGGCGCGCCCGAATTTGCGCGTGTCATTGAATGCTAAACGGTTATGGTTGGTGAACTGCAGCACTAAGCGATCATGTTCCTGAAGCGGAAGGATTGAACCATCTTGAGCGGTGGATTTCTCCATGCGCAGATCGCCGCTCATGCGCAGGTGGATCAGCAGCGAATCTTGATCAAGGTTGATTGCAATAAATTTCCCGCGCCGGCTGATGTTGATAACCGTCTGACCCCGGATGCGTTTTTCAAATTTGCGAGGCGGCAGGTTTGCCAATGTACGCTGCCACAATACCTGAGCGTACATGATCTGGCAGCCGATTAGCGGCACATTCAGAGGTTCCGCCCCCTGTTTTAGAACACGCGCGATCGTCTCGACTTCTGGAAGTTCAGGCATGGTTCTATTATAGAGTTTAATTTTTCTAATTTATGAAAAGAAATTGAATATAATGATTTTATGACTGAACAACTTGGATTTTTTAAACAAAACGAAGAAAACTTTCAAAATTTACATGATGCATGTCTGTGGGCTTCAAAATATTTGAACAGAAAAGTAACAGTATCAAATTTATCTTATTTACTTCAGTATGGAAGAATAAATAAATATGGTAACAATGGGAACCCTTTAATCAATATGGTTGAACTGAAGCATTATTATGATTCGACAATAAAGAGTGATCATTCAGTATCAAAATATGGGAAAGATGTGAATTGGAATTTGTCATTTGTTGAATATAGCGAGTCTGAAAGAACCAAGCATGTTCATAGACTGCATCCATATAAGGGAAAATTCATCCCACAATTAGTTGAGTACTTTCTTGATTCACATGTTGATGAATATAAGAAACAAATATTTTTCAATCCGGGGGATATTGTGCTTGATCCATTTTGTGGAAGTGGTACTACATTAGTTGAATCAAATGTATTAGGGATGCATGCGATCGGAGTGGATATTTCATCTTTTAATTCAATGATAGCTAATGTTAAAGTGGAAGATCATAATTTGTTGGAGTTAAAGAAAGTAATAAATGAGATTACATTCAATTTAAAATCATTTCAAAAAAACAGAAATATTTACGCATTTGAAAGTGAACTTTTATGTGAATTATCAAAGTTTAATTCACGATATTTCCCTTCGCCAGATTACCGTAAAAAAATTAGAAATGGAATTATTGATGAAAAGACTTATTCTAGTCAAAAGGAAAACGAATTTTTAATTATCTTTAATTCTCTTATTAGGAAATACAAAATCCAGATAAAACAAGAAAATGATGAATCATTCCTTGAGAAATGGTTTTTGTTTCCTGTTCGCGAAGAAATTGATTTCTTGCTCTCGGAATTACATAGACTTGGGAGTGAAGAAAGTAGAAGAGTTCTTTCAATAATTTTTAGTCGAACAATTCGTTCTTGCAGAGCCACAACGCATGCTGATTTAGCTACCTTGAAAGAACCAATAATAAGCACGTATTATTGTAGGAAACATGGAAAAATTTGTAAACCGATTTTTTCATTAATGTCTTGGTGGAAAACTTATACCCGAGATACGATAGAGCGATTGAATAAATTTAGAAAAATTCGAACTCACACTTATCAATTTTGTATTACGGGGGATAGTCGGATAATTGATCTGGATAAAGAAATAATGGTATCAAATCCACAATTATTTGATATCCTAAAAAAAGAAAAAATTAGGGGAATATTTACAAGTCCACCATATGTTGGACTTATTGATTATCACGAGCAACACGCATATGCGTACGAACTTTTCAACCAAAAAAGGAATGATAATCTTGAAATTGGTCCATTATATAAAGGGCAAGGAAGAGAAGCCCAGCATGCTTATGTAGCTGGAATTGCGAAGGTGTTAAATAATGTAAAGAAATTTCTTCAAAGTGATTATGACATTTTCATTGTTGCTAATGACAAGTTTCATTTGTATCCAAAAATAGCTGAATTATCAGGAATGAGAATTTACGAACAATATAAACGCCCTGTCCTTAATAGAGTTGAAAAAGATAGAAATACGGCATATTCAGAAACGATATTTCACTTTAAGGAAATAGAATAATGACTATTTCACAAGAGCTCATCAACAAAATTGAAAATAATATTAAGACCAGCTTACGAAAAAAGTTCCAATCATATAAACCCGAATCAAAACATATGCCCTTTCATTATTCTTTGCTTGGACGAGATCGGATGGCTTTGTTTTCTTTTATTCATTCTCTAAATACTACTTTTGGGACTTCAATTTTTGAGCCGGTTGCAGAAACATTGGCGAGAAACAAATTTAAATCTGTTAGTAAACAATATGTTGTAGGAAACACAATCAGCGAAAGTGCACAACAAGTAATTCAAGAAATAATCAATAAATTGTCTATTGGAAATGACCCCAATAAAATCGAGGAAATAGCCAAAATACAAAATGTATGTAAAACTAAACCTTTCAATAGAGTAAGTTCTGTTAAAGCAGATCTATTCCTAGAAGATGAAAATGGATCAATTTATTTAATTGATTTAAAAACCGCAAAACCAAATATCAGCAATTTCAAAGATTATAAGAGGACTCTTCTTGAATGGGTTGCAATTTATTTGGCAAATCATACTTTGACAGAATTACATTCATTTATTGCGATACCCTACAACCCATACGAGCCAAAACCTTATCAACGATGGACATTGAAGGGGATGATTGATTTGAATGAAGAATTAAAGGTCGCCGATGAATTTTGGGATTTTTTGGGCGGAATTGGGGCGTATGATGAAATTTTGAATTGCTTTGAAAGAGTTGGCATCGAAATGAGAACAGAGATTGACGAATATTTTAAAAAATTTCGATAAGCAAAGAAATAGGTATAAGGGGATCAAGAAATATTAAAAAGACAGTACAGATTACTTATCTGCTATTTAACTAAAAGCAATTTTTTTTATTCGTTAAACAACTCGCCCACACTGCGGCCTTGGTTGGCACGTTGGATGACTTCTGCCAGCAAGGGCGCTACGCTGATGATCTTTAATCGGTTGCCGAACTTGGCTTTGTCCTCAGGTGAAATGGGAATGGTGTCGGTGGTGATGAACTGCTTTACCGGCAGCTCTGCCAGCCGGTCAGCCGTATGCTGAGGAAGCACGGGGTGGATGAACACCACGTAGATATCCTTTGCGCCGTGTTCCTTGATCAAGTGCACGGCAGCCGAAATGGTCGTTCCGGTGCTGATTTCTTCATCGATCAGAATGCAATCGCGGTTCTTAACGTCCCCGATCAAAGTCAGAGCTTTGGCAGTGGGTGCGTTGGTCAGGCGCCGTTTTTCGATGAAGGATAGCGGCAGATCTAATCGCGCGGCGTAGTTGCGCGCTTTTTTGGCAAATCCCAAGTCGGGTGAGACAATGACGGGGTTATGCATTCCCGCTACCAATTCTTCCAGATATTCGATCAAGACATGGAAGGCATATAGGACATCCCCTGGAATGGAAAAGAAACCTTGAATTTGATCGGCATGCAGGTCGAAAGTCATATACCGATCTGCGCCGGCTACCTCGATCATGTCAGCCACCAAACGCGCGGTGATGGGCACGCGCGGTTGATCTTTCTTATCAGAGCGCGTATAGCACAGATAGGGCACGACCGCGGTGATGCGCGCCGCAGAATCCAGCCGCAGAGTCTGAATCAGGATCAGCAATTCCATCAGATTGCGGTGTACTGGGATGGACGTGGTTTGGATCACATAACAATCCTGACCGCGGACGCTGCTGTGCAGTTTTACAAAGATATTGTCATTGGGGTAAGTGACGATATCTCTTTCGCATAACGGCAGGTTTAGATGACTGGCAATTTCATCTGCTAGATCCGGGCAGGCTGAACCGGCATATAGGCGGATTCCACCGTACATCAACGGACTGGCATGGTAATGGGTAGGGGCGCTCATACGTTCTTGTCTCGATCCTTATTTTTTTCTTCTGACAACTCACTCTTAAGTATACTCATCATCAGCACATCTTTGTACTCTCCGTCCAAGAAACAAGCCTGCCTCAGCCTGCCCTCATGCTTGAAACCTGCTTTTTCATAACAATGGATAGCGCGCCCATTGGTTTCAAATACGCGCAAGAAAATCCTATTCAGGTTAAGATGGTTGAAACCGTAACCGATCATCAACCGCATGGCCTCGGTTCCGAAACCTTTATCCCAGGCACCTTTTTTGCCAACAAAGATGCCAATCTCAGCACTGCGTGTGTGCTGATCGAAGTTTATAAAACCAACATCCCCAACCAGCACCCACTTGCCAGCTTTATTTATCTCAATAGATAGAGGCTGTTCTTCCACAGGATGAGCGAGCATATCCTGATACCATTTCTCTTCCTGTTCGATGGAAAGCGGATAATAAATACTTAAGTTTCGGCGCACTTCTGGATCATTCAGCCAGTCAACGAATGCAGGCAGATCGCTTCTGGCGATCGCCCTCAGTCTAACGTTTTTCCCGCTGATCATCACCGTTCTCGTTTAGGGATGCAAGCGGTTGGGACCACGGAATAAATACACGCTTTCGCGGATATTGGACAGGTTCAACAACACCATCATGAGGCGCGAAAGGCCCATGCCAAATCCGCCGTGCGGTGGAGTACCATAACGGAAAAAATCCAGATAGAATTGAATGTTTTCCAGGCTTAAACCATATTCCAGCGCCTGGGTTTTAAGCACTTCATAGCGGTGTTCGCGCTGCGCGCCGGTGGCAATTTCCAAACCGCCTGCGATCAGGTCAAAACTGCGGGTTATCTGCGGGGCATCAGGATGGCGCATATGATAAAACGGGCGCACGCTGATCGGCCAGTCGATCACATATAAAAAATCACTGTCGAATTTTTCCTTGGCATACTCGGCAATTGCCCGTTCGCCCCCTGGGTCTAAATCACCTTTGCGCTCCGGCGGCAGCTTATAGCCCATATCTTTCAGAATGGAATATGCTTCTGCCATGGTCAAGCGCGGGAAAGGCAGTTTGGGAACTTGAATATTCACCCCAAAAGTTGCTTCGATTTCTGCGCCCATTTGATCTTTTACGCGCTGGTAGGCATATTGCAGCCAACCTTCGCAAAAAGCCATCACGTCTTCATGCGTCTCGATCCAGGAGATTTCCACGTCCAAACCAGTAAATTCGGTCATGTGGCGTGAAGTAAATGATGGATCAGCCCGGAAAACCGGTCCGATTTCAAACACATTCTCAAATCCAGCTGCCATCGCCATTTGTTTATAAAACTGCGGTGACTGCGCTAGGTAGGCTTTGCGTTCAAAATATTGAACCTCAAAAAGCTCTGCCCCAGATTCGCTGGGGCTGCCCATGATTTTAGGCGAGTGCATCTCAACAAAATCTTTCTGCAGCCAGTATTCTCGCATGGCATGTTCCAGCAGGGTTTGAACCTTAAAAAGCAGTTGATTTTGCTGCCTGCGCAGATCAAGGTAACGCCAGTCCATGCGGAAATCAATAGCGGGCAGGTTTTCGTCATCGAAGGGATCAAAAGGTAATGGCGTTTCAGATGAATTTTCTATCTTTAGATCCTCTAATTGAATTTCCAACCCACCCAGTTTTACGATCTTATTCTCGACTACTTTGCCAGTGATGGTCAGTGCCGATTCGCCCCCCAGTGTTGAGATCAGGTCACCCAATTCTGGATTTCCTGGGCGATAATGGGCGACCTGCACCAATCCGCTTCGATCGCGCAGGATGAGAAACTGCATGTTCTTTTGATCGCGCAGGGTTTGTAGCCAGCCTTTAATCGCAACAGTCTCATTGATATGGTCTTTCAGACTACCAATCGGGGTACGTTCCATAATTGCTCAACTTCTCCTGATCACTGGAATATTGATGAAGACTTTTATAGATTGTAATCCACAAACAATGAACTTACCTGAGGAAAGAAGATCAATCCGAAAGAATTTGGCGGACAGCCCGATAGGGTGAAATCTTTTGACTTTGGATCGCAGCGAGCAGTTGGTCTTTTTCGAACTCTGGCAGGTTTTCTTGCCATTTCCTGAAAAAATTTTCTTGCAGCAAACGTTCAAACAAATCTCTCATGCGCGCTTGGGCGCGATTCTGCCATTCACCGCTGGCACGCAGCCAATCCTGGTGCTGTTGAATTGTTTGTTTCAAAATCGGAATCCCCTCTGAGTTGAGTGCTGATGTTTTGATGACCGGTACTTTCCAGCATTGGTTTGAATTTGGCACAGGTTTTAATTCCATCTCAATTTGCAGCATCGCCTGCAGAGCGCGAGCGGTTGCATCGGCGCCGCTTTTATCGGCTTTGTTTACCACGATAATATCGGCTATTTCCAGTATGCCGGCTTTGGCTGCTTGAATATCGTCTCCCAGGCCGGGAGCTTCAATGACTAAGGTGCTGTGAGCCAAACGCGCGATATCCACTTCAGATTGTCCTACGCCGGCAGTTTCGACCAAAATTATATCGAACCCGGCAGTTTCTAATGCAAGCACCATTTCATTGGCTGCGCGTGCCAACCCCCCCAGAACTCCGCGAGTAGCCAAAGAACGGATGAAAATTTCCGGGTGTTCCATAAGGTCGCGCATGCGCACCCGATCGCCAAGCAGCGCCCCGCCGCTGAATGGGCTACTTGGATCCACCGCCAGCACAGCGATGGAGATCGGGTTTGTATTTTCTGTGTTCGCCAGCTCCAACGCCAGGCGATTGACCAGGGTGGACTTGCCCGAGCCGGATGGGCCAGTGATGCCAATGATGGCGGAATGACCGGAATGTGAAAATAATTGATCCAGCAGGATCTGCCCTTGTGGCAGGTCGTTCTCAATTTGGGTTAGCCAGCGGGCTAATGCCAGCCGGTTCCCTCTCAGAATTTGCTCAGCAGCGTCCACAGTCCATATCAGCAGAATTAATTATTTTTATTGAACGAAGCGCATCAGATCTTCAATCACTTTCGAGGTTGGAGTGCCAGGACCATAGACTGCACGAATTCCAAGCTCAAGCAGCGCACGCGCGTCTTCATCTGGAATGATTCCTCCAACAAACACACATATATCTGTTTGACCATTGATTTTCAATAATTCCATCACATGCGGGATCAAGGTCATGTGTGCGCCTGAGAGAATTGATAAGCCGATGGCGTCAACATCTTCCTGAAGGGCGGCGTTGGCAATCATTTCGGGTGTCTGACGCAGGCCGGTATAGATGACCTCCATGCCCGCATCTCGCAGTGCACGTGCAATCACTTTGGCACCGCGGTCGTGTCCATCTAAGCCAGGTTTGGCTATTAAAACGCGAATTTTTCGATTCATAAAATAAATTCTATATTATCAAAATTATAATGCCCGGTTAACCTAAAAACCTCTTTGTCCATCAATTGCATAGTATATTTTATAATCCCTTATCGATGAGGTATTTGTATGCTCTGGAAATCTAAATGGCTTTTATTAGGTGCAACACTGTTGTTTTCTTCTTATACAGGCTGGATGAATCCTGGACCTGCGACGGTGCACGCAGATCAAACAGTGGCAAAGAGCGGATTGCAGAATACCATTAACCGGACCTCAACCATAACACCGACAGCTTCACACCTTAACCCTCTTACAGGCTTGCCGGTAGAAAACCCCAGTTCACTTGACCGCCGACCGGTTATGGTCAAAGTATCCAATTTTCCCCAGTATGGACGTCCTCATGCTGGCCTCTCATTTGCGGATATTGTTTTTGATTACTTCATTGGCTATGGGACAAATCGTTTTTTAGCGGTTTATTATGGAAAGGATGCCGAGATGATTGGTCCGGTGCGGTCAGGCCGTTTTGTCGATCCGCAGCTAGTGAGGATGTACGGAGGAATTTTGGCGTACGGCAGCGCGGATGAGGATACTGACAAAGAGATTGTTACAGAATTGGGTGAATATGCCATTTCAAACTTGGAAGCTCCCGAACCAATGTTCATTGGTACTGATACACACAGCCCGGTGGGAGTTTTTGCCAATTCAAAAGCACTCAGCGAATATGTCACGGAACAAGGTTGGGAAAATCAGGCACCAGATTTGCCAGGAATGCTATTTGATCTGCAGGTACCGAATCACGGCAAGATCGCAGATGAAGTCCACATTCTTTTTAATTACTACAACCGTGGCGAATGGCGCTTTGATCCCAAAACAGGAAAATACCTGCGTTGGATAGAGTATGTGGAAAATGAGTCTGATACCACCTATGAAATGATCCCTCTGGTAGACCGGTTGACAGGCGACCAATTGGTTTTCTCCAACGTAATCATTATTTTCGCGGACCACACAGAATTAGCTCCCAGCCGGCATCTGATCGATATCCGCGGAAACGATAAAGGCAAACCGGCATTTTTTTTCCGCGATGGGCAGGTTTTTACGGGAAGCTGGCGCGCAGTGTATGATACAGACCCGCTTCAATTCTATAATGATGTGGGAGAACCAATGACGCTTAAACCCGGCAACAGCTGGATCGTGATTGCTGATCCATCCTCCAGTTTTCGAGAGATTGAAGCTGGTGTTTGGGAATTATTCTTCTTTTTATCTTGAGCAGTTTACACTTACCTACTCTTTCTTGTCATTTTCTCTCGATACACCTGGTCGTTTTTCATAAGGCACAGGAATAAATTCCACCGAAGGCCGCCGTGGTCGTGCCTGTGGATAGAGATTCATTAATTTATAAATTTCCTCCGGCATTTTACCGCTCACTTTTAACCCCAATTCATTGGCTTCTTCGAAACTGATCGGGTAATCATGCGTCCATTGACCGCTGGCCAGTTTTTCCGCCAATTTTTTCGCTTCACCTTCTGAATACTGGCAGCAGGCAATGCGTTGGATGGTATTTTTTACCTGAGAGATCGCTTTACGAGAAATATCCGCCAAGATCATGGTCTCATCATCAATATCCTTGCTGGGTTTATCCTCCAGCACCTTCAGAATTGAGACAGCAGGGAAGTTGCCAACTTGTGGATCCACCGGACCTAACACTGCATTTTCATCCATGACGATCTGGTCAGCGGCTAATGCGATCATGGTGCCGCCCGACATGGCGTAATGCGGTATAAAAACTGTAACTTTCCCTTTGCGTTTAGCAAGAGCTGATGCAATTTGTTCGGCTGCCAGCACCAATCCCCCGGGTGTGTGCAGAATGATGTCAATAGGGATCTTTGGATCCGTCATTTTAATGGCTCGCAACAATTCCTCGGAATCCTGAATATCGATATACCGGGCAATAGGAAAACCTAAAAAGGACATGCTCTCTTGCCGGTGGATAAGGGCAATCACGCGTGAACCTCGTTTTTCTTCGATCCGCCGCATTACCCGCAGGCGTTCAGCATCCAACACACGTTGTTTGACCAAAGGCGCTAAACTTGAGATGAGAAAGAAAACCCAGATGATGTTAATGAAATCCATGCTATCCTCCAAAAGAGTAAATCATTTTAAATTACCAGGGGTAATATTCATCAACGTAAGATTGCCGCTGGCATTTGCCGATGCAAAACGGTTTTGCCATGATCACCCCAAATAGGAATCCACCAATATGCGCCCACCAAGCTACCCCACCAGTCTGCGCGCTGCTGGAGAGTCCAAGAGATGCCAACCCGCTGAAGACCTGCAGTAAGAACCAGATGCCAATGTAGATATACGATGAGATATTTGTGAACCAACCGAACACGAAGATCGGTACGAATGTGACAACTTTTGAATGTGGAAAAAAAAGAAAGTATGCGCCCATTATGGCCGCGATTGCTCCGCTGGCACCCACGGCGGGAATATTGATGTTTGGTGAAAAGAAATATTGCAGCAATCCCGCGCTGATGCCACCCAGAAAATAGAAAACAAAATAACGGATGGATCCTAATCGGTCTTCAACATTGTCACCGAAGATAAACAGGACCCAGAGATTGCTGATCAGGTGGAATAAAGAGGCATGCATCCAAAAATGGGTAATAAAAGGATGCCATGTGAACGGATTTGACGGGCTGATTTTTTCGGGAATTAATGCAAATACCTGGACGAAAGCCTCCAGCTCTTTTGAAGATAGGTTGGATTGATACATAAATACCAAGACATTAAAAATGATGATCAACCAATTCACAAACGGGAAAGAACGCGATCGGATCGTATCTCTAATGGGTATCATAATTTTTTCCTGTATCTTAGTATATCGAGAATCGCTTTGTATCGGATAAATGATTTATAAATAAATGATTAGAGAATTGTATTGGTGCGAGCAAGTAAAATTAGCTTAAGGTTTATAGAAATGAGTAAAAAAGGATGATAAAACTTCTGCATTTTGCAGATGCGCATATTGACCTGGCTCGGCAGGGGCGTCATGATCCTGATAGCGGTTTACCGCTGCGCGTGCTTGATTTCTTAAATGCTTTGGATGTAATCGTGGATACAGCATTGAACGAGAAGGTAGATTTGGTGATCTTCGCAGGTGACGCATATCGTGATCGAACACCAGCTCCAACCTACCAGCGTGAATGGGGAAAACGCATCATGCGCCTTTCGGCTGCCGGCATTCAAACCTTGCTTGTCATTGGCAATCATGATGTTTCCCCAGCAGCTGGCCGTGCACACACATTGCAAGAATTTGAAACTCTGCGCGTGCCGAATGTGAGAGTGATTCATAAACCATGTTTGCTGAAACCGCCAGACCTGGGCAACTTGCCCGTGCAAATAATCGGAATTCCCTGGCTCAATCGTTCAGGTTTGGCTGCTGCTTTAGCGCACGAGGATGATTCATCCAGAGATCTAGATTCAAGATTAACAGAGAACCTAACCGTTTTGATTGAAAGCTTCCTGGATCAGCTTGAGCCAGACCTGCCTGCAATTTTGACCAGCCATGTCACTGTTCAGGGAGCAAAATATGGAAATGAACGCAGTGTGATGCTCGGACGGGATTTTTTGCTTCCACCTTCACTCATGCGCGATCATCGGTTGGATTATGTGGCTTTGGGGCACATTCATAAAGCCCAGAATCTCAACCCAGAGGGGCACCCCCCCATCATCTATCCTGGTTCGATCGAAAGAGTTGATTTTGGAGAAGTACATGATGAGAAATCTTTTATCATTGCGCAAATTGAGAGAAATAAAACCAGCCTGAAGCAAATCAAACTACCCGGGCGTGTTTTCATTGATAAAACCGTAATGCTTACCGAAAGTGAAAAAATCCAACAGGCGATCATGCTCTCCATCCCGGAAGAAAAAGTTATGAATGGAGCGATCTTCCGGCTGACAATCAATTATCCCCATGATTGGGAATCCCTGATTGATGAACCAGCTATAAGAAGAGCTGCTCAATCTGCCTTCGAATTTCACTTGATACGCCGACCGCATATCCAAGCACGTTTGAGGTTGCCCAATGATAAAAGCGTGGCGGCCATGCCAGCATTAGAACTGCTGGATTTATATTGGAAGACAATATCTGATCAGCATGCTGGTGGGGAAGCTCTCAATCATTTGGCTGGTGAAATCATTCAAGCAGTCGAGCTGGGTTTAGCCGGAGAGGTATCTAATTAAGGGAATGCCAGTATGATTCCGGTGAAGCTTAGCTTGGAAGGTTTTTTATCTTATCGGAATCCCGCTCAGATTGATTTTGGTTTGGTAGATATCGCCTGCATTTCAGGTGCAAATGGCGCTGGAAAATCATCCTTGCTGGATGCAATCACTTGGGTCTTGTTCGGCAGGGCTCGCCGTAATGACGATGCTTTAATTCACTCAAACCTTCAATCCTGTATGGTTGCATTAGAATTCGATTATGAAGGCAACTGCTACCGGGTTGAGCGCAGCAAAGAAAGAGGTAAACCAGCTAGGCTGGAATTTCAGATCAGAACCAGCGCTGGAGAATGGAAGCCGATAACCGAACCCGGTTTGCGCGCTACTGAAGACCGCATTCGTGCTGTGCTCCATATGGATTATGACACATTCATCAATTCATCATTTTTTTTGCAGGGGAAAGCAGATTTGTTCACACAGCAGGCTCCTGCCAAACGAAAGGAAATCTTAAGCAGTATATTAGGTCTTGAGGTTTGGGATTTGTATCGCGGAGAAGCCAGCCGCAGGAGAAAAGCAGTCGAAGAGGATTTAAATGTGCACCGGCAGATGCTGGAGGATATCCTTGCTGAACTATCTCAAGAACAGGAAAGAAAAGAAAAATTATCACTATTATCGAATGATCTAAAGAAAAGCGCCGCTCTGCGTATTGAAAAAGAAAAAATGCACGGCTTCATTCAAGCTGAAAAAGAAAAAATTCGATCAAACGATGAACAGATATCATTGCTGGCTGTGCGACTTAAAAATATTCTGCAAAGGATTCATGAAACCTCAGAAGTTTTAGACGCACGCCGAAAGGAATTACAGCAAAACCAGACGATTCTAGAAAATGCCGATGCTATTAAAAGCGCCTATCGATCTTGGCAGGATCTACGCGGTGAACTGGAAAAATGGAATTCGCTTGCAGAACAACATCATCAAATGCAGAATCAGTATGCTGAATTGAATGCCCGAATTCGTACCGAGGAGGCACGCCTAAATGAGGAGTTGCGCTCTTTGCAAGATCAACAGCATGGAATGGAAAAGGTCCAACAAGCAATGCCTGATTGGCTTGAAGAACTGGAAACCGAAAGAAGCAAGCTGCAATCAATGGAAAGTCAGATAAGCTCTTGCGATGAAATTGAAGCGGAATTGGCTCGATTGCAGGAAGCGAACTCCGAACTCATGGCTGAAAACCTGCATTTAAAGAATCGTATGCAGGAATTGAAGAATAATATTGAAACACTAAAGAGCGCCAAAGGTTCACAGTGCCCATTGTGCGGTCAATCTCTCTCAAAAGAACACCGCCAAATTATCTTAGATCAATTTGAATCGCAAGGCAAGGAGTTAGGAGATCAATTTCGAGAAAAATCGCGACTGGCAAAAGACAATGTAAAAAATCAAATTGCAATAAAAGACCGTTTGAACAACATACGCCAAATGCAAAGCCAAATAAATTTAATGCAGCGCGGCTTAGGTCAAAAAGAACAAAACCTGAAGAATCAGCAGATACAATTAGAAAAATGGGAACAGCAAAGCAAGCCGCGTTTACACGAATTAGTGGATATGCTCGAGAAAAAATCATTCAGTATGGTCGAACGAACAGAATGCACGCGATTGTATGAAAGAATTCAACAGCTCGGTTATCAGCCCGATGAGCACAAACATTGCCGCGAGCAAGAATTTGCTGCCCGCGAAATAGAGACCAGTTTTCACAACCTCGAAAAAGCTCGGACCCTTGTGGAGGGACTGCAGCGTGAGATTTCAACTTTAAAAATCACTATAAACGGGCTTCGATCTGAATGTGAAGAAATCCAAACTCGGCAAACTGAGTTGAAGCGGATTCTTGACCAACAAACCGCTGAATTGCCAGAGGCAGAATTGATTGAACAGGAGTTATTGTCGCTGCGTCAGGAAGAGAACAATTTACGTCAACAGGTGGGAGCTGCCCAACAGATGGTGGATGTGCTTGATAAGCAAAAAGAACATGAAACAGAAATACAAACGCAAATGGTCGAATTGGAAAAACAAATCATCAATTACCGCGCATTGGAAACCGCCTTTGGGAAGGATGGCATCCCCGCTTTACTCATTGAACAAGCTTTGCCGCAAATTGAAACCCAGGCGAATGACATTCTGGATCGGCTGAGCAATGGGCGCATGTCGTTATCCTTCGCGACCGAACGCGAATATAAGGATCATAAACGCGAGGACAAGAAACAAACGTTAGATATACTTATTGGTGATTCAAGCGGCTTACGTGAGTACGAGCTCTTTTCTGGTGGTGAAGCTTTCCGCATTAATTTTGCCATCCGATTGGCATTAGCTCGGGTTCTTGCACAGCGGGCAGGTGCTCGTTTGCAGACTCTCGTAATTGATGAGGGTTTTGGTAGCCAGGATGCAGAAGGGCGGCAGCGGTTGATTGAGGCTATCAATTTGGTCAGTGAGGATTTTGTAAAAATATTGGTGATTACGCATTTAGATGATTTGAGAGATGCTTTCCCGGCACGGATTGAGGTTCAAAAAACTCAGAATGGTTCAATCGCTGAGGTGGTACTTTGAGTGAATTAATCCCGGTGAGATTGGGCGTTCAGCAACGCGTGCTGCCATCATATCGGGTGCCCTTTTTTGATTTGCTGGCAGGAGTTTGCGAACAGGGATTAAGTGTTTTTGCTGGGCAGCCATTAAAGGATGAGGCATTGGATACCGGCGCAGTGCTGACGAAAGCCCACTTCTTTGAAGCAAAAAATGTGCATTTATTCTCCGGAAGATTTTATTCCTGTTGGCAGGTGAATATTTGCCGCTGGCTGCAAAACTGGCAGCCGAAAGTGTTGATCATGGAAGCCAATCCGCGCTATCCATATTCATGGTTTGCCATCCGGTGGATGTATGCACATTCAGGTAAAGTCATTGGTTGGGGATTGGGTTCGCCACAACCTAAGGATAAATGCGGGCAGGTGCGCCAAATTTTGCGGAGGAAATTTATCCAAAAATTTGATGCACTCATCACTTACAGCCAGTTTGGACTGCGGGAATATGCCGCGCTGGGTTTTCCCGAAAAGCGCATTTTTAAAGCCCCCAATGCGGTAGCACCCAAACCCACCCATCCTTTGATTGAGCGGCCAATGAGATTTCGAGGAGAGCAGCCAGTAATTCTATACGTAGGGCGCCTGCAGGAGCGCAAACGAATTGATCAATTAATTCGTGCTTGCGCTTTGCTGCAAACAACAAACCGACCAGCTTTGTGGATAGTCGGCGATGGTCCAATGCGGGCACTATTGGAGAACTTGGCTCGAGAAGCATACCCTTCCACAAAATTCTATGGTGCTCAGCATGGCGGTGATTTAGAAATGCTCTTTCGCAGCGCTGACCTTTTTGTACTGCCGGGAACAGGCGGTTTGGCAGTGCAGCAGGCTATGTCTTTTGGCTTGCCCGTTATTGTCGGAGAGGCGGATGGCACGCAATCCGATTTGGTGCGCAGCGAGAACGGTTGGATGCTGGAGAAAATTACCCCAAAAATATTGAGCGCGACCATTCAACAGGCATTGGAAGATATCCACCTATTGCGGAAAATGGGGGAAGCGTCTTATCGGATTGTCAGCGAGGAAGTAAACCTGGAGCGAATGGTAGCAGTGTTCAGCGAGGCGGTGCATAGTGTATTGGAGAGTTAATGCGTATTCTGATCGTTGCTGACGGTCGCAGTCCAATCACCCGCAGCTGGCTGAATATGTTGGCGGGATTGGGGCATCAAGTTTCATTGGTTTCCTCATTCCCGTGTCAATTGCTGCCTGGATTGCAGACGCAGCGAACGATTCCCCTGGCATTCTCTGAGTTTTCTGGCAGCCAGGTGGCTGCAACAAGACGCCCAGTCCAAAGTTGGATTTCACGCCTGCGCCCTTTCCTCTTGCGCATACGGGCGCTGGCAGCTCCCCTTGCACTACAGAAAAATTTACACCAGTATCTCGAAATACTTGATGAATTGAAGCCCGATCTGGTGCATGCTTTGCGTATTCCCTTCGAAGGGATGTTGACTGCTGGCACTCCTGCCGGTATTCCTGTCATTATATCCATCTGGGGCAACGATCTCACCTTTCATGCCAAGACCTCGTTTCTAATGGCGCATCATACTAGACGTGCTCTAAAGCGAGCGGAAGGATTGCTGGCAGATGCGGAACGCGATCTGCGCTTAGCAAGCCAATGGGGATTGAGCGAAAGTGCGTCCAAGATGGTTCTGCCCGGCAATGGCGGATTGGATTTAAAAGAAATCGCTCAGATAACGAAAAAAAAAGAAAAATTACCCTTCACGCTTCCAAAAGACCGTCCGATCGTCATTAATCCACGCGGCTTTCGTCCAGGCAGCGTGCACCAGGATGTTTTTTTTCGCTGCCTTCCTGCTGTGATAAAAGCTATTCCATCTGTTTTAATTCTCTGCCCCGCGATGCAATCGCAAACCCAAGCTGTCCAATGGGTGAAAAAAGGGCATTTACAGGAACATGTACGTTTACTGCCCTATCTAGATCAGTCTGTTTTATGGCAGCTTTTTTCAAAAGCAAGTGTATACGTTTCTCTTTCAAGCCACGACGGCACTCCCAATACTTTTTTAGAGGCGATAGCCTGCGGTTGCTTCCCAGTAGTGGGTGATATCGAATCCTTACGGGAATGGCTGGTGCAGGGTAAAAACGGTTTACTGATTGATCCTTTCAACACTGAAGCAGCCGCAAAGGCGATTATTGAAGCATTGCAGAATGCTGATCTCAGAATCCAAGCTCAAAAGATCAACTGGCAACAGGTGAAAGAACGCGCAGAGATTAACACGGTACGAGAACGAGCGGTTGAGTTTTATGAAAAATTCATAAGGTAATTGCTCAAGATCAAGACGAATTGAGCATTTTGTTCACATCCAAGATCGTTTGGGAAGTTGTTTGATAAACAATTCCTTTAATGCCTAAAGCGTAAGCTGCGTGAACGTTCACTGGTCGGTCATCGACAAATAGTGCTTCATCAGCGCGGCAATGCGCTTTTTCCAGCGCATATTGATAGATGCGTAAATCCGGTTTGAGCATTTTAACATCACAGGATGCTACGATATGGTCGAATGCTCCCTCGGTAATCCAATCACTGTCCAAATAATCATGCACATGGCTTGGAAAATTGGTTATGAGTAAATTTGTGTACCGGTTTTTTAAACTGAGGATAAAATCAAGAAGTTCACGATCGATGTGAAAATCGTATCGGACGAAATGTGCCAGAATTGCTTTCTTTTCAGGTGACATTCCGAGTTCAGCCAAGAGATATGTAAAGAAAGCATCATCATCAATTTCACCCAAATCCCAGCGATTGTTTTGTTCGCCATTGATGATTCTTTCAATGTCGCGGATATCTGCGTCTAACCTTTCCGCTAATAGGCTGTTAAATGTTCCATGCACGGTATGCAAAAGAACCCCCGCCAAATCCCAGAAGAGTGCTTTAATTGCCATGCGAACCGAATTCTTTCAAATGAGATGAATCATCCAGCCTGATTAAATTTACACTTCCATTCGAGTCAATATGAAATTCAGTGATGCTGCACGGTTTGAGGGCGTAATATGACTTCTGGTTGAGATAGGCATCGCCAAAACATTCCATTAAGATTTGACTCAAGACACCGGAATGTCCAATGATGATCGTATCTTGTCCTTGGGATTGTTGTTGGATCAAATGCCAGGTTTGCGCAATCCTCTTCATGAAGTGTTTTTGAGATTCTCCGCTAACTGCGCGCACGATTCTCATCCAACAATGGTCAATTTTTTGGATCAGGGGATGATAATCTTGTTGAATATCATCCCTAATTTGCTTGCCTTCCATCCAACCGAAATCGATCTCTGTTAAACCCTCAAGAGGAACTGTTTGAAGGTCTGTGGTTTCTGCGATGATCTCTGCTGTTTGCATGGCGCGCTGCAGCGGGCTGGAGTAAAGCTTCTTGGCGCGGATTTTGCGCAGAGCATCTGCGACTTCACGAGCTTGCTGAAATCCTTTTTTGTTCAGCGGGATATCCGTGATCCCGTGCAAAATCTGCTGGTCTACCCAAGCTGTCGTGCCATGCCGAACGAGGTAATACTTTGTCAAAATTCCTTCCTCTTATGATCCAGAAATAATCTGGGATTTTGTGAGTTTGTTATCTGCAAGAGACCCCTGCGAATTAAAGATTTGATGGATCTTTGCATTCATTTCCTGTTGGTTGGTGAAGAGAAAGGCATGTATACCGACGCGCTGAGCTCCTTCGACGTTGATGGGTTTATCGTCAATGAATATTGCTTCTTCTGCTCCGCAGCCCAGTTGTTGCAGCATATATTTAAAAATATCCGCATGCGGTTTGATCATTCCGATTTCGCAGGAGATGACAATCTCGTCAAACGCGCTATCAACGTTCCAGTGGCTGTTGAGCATTGGACGCAATACCTCTGAAAAATTTGTCAGCAATCCGGTTTTAAATGACTGGCGATACATACGGATATTTGCCAACATTTCAGGATCGATGAAAAAGTCATATTGCAGAAAATCTCTAAGATGTTGAATCTCTTGCGGGGGTAAACCCAGAGATTGCAAGATGTGGTTCCAGAATTCATCTTGGGTATATTCACCCTTGTCTAAGCGGTCATTGAACTCGCCATAGAAGAAGGGGCGGATGGTCTCGTACGGAAGATTCAATCGTTCAGCCGCAGCTTGATATAAAAATTTTCCTTGTGTACGGAGCAAAACACCTTCTAAATCCCAAATAATTGCTTGAATGCTCATGATGCTGTCTCGCGTTTTAAGTGTTTTGTATCGTTCATTCTGATCATCTTGCTGGGTCCTTCTTTTTTGATTTCTATCTCGGTAATGCTGCAGGTATCCACAACAAATTGGGTGGCATTGTTGAATTTCCCTCCGAATTCATGCATTAAGATCACTCGCAGTACTCCTGAATGGGCAACCACTATGAGCGCTTGTTGACCAGCTGATTCTCGCAAACCCCGCCATGTTTTCTGAACACGTTGGTTGAATTGTGCAAAGCTCTCGCCTGAAAAAAAACTGACCATCACGCGCAAGACATAATACATCTTGACCCAAAACGGGTGGTTTTTTAGTATTGGCCATAGATCGCGTTTTCCCTCCAGCCAGCCGAAATCCATTTCGCGTAGGTCTTCCAGCGTATTGATAGGGAACCCAGTTGTTTGTTGAATTGCTTGGGAAGTCTGCAATGCGCGCTGCATGGGGCTGGAAATTAGCAGGGCTTCTTTTTC
>CAYVJI010000006.1:37767-39988 GCA_964451805.1 uncultured Pelolinea sp.
CATCTGCTTATGCAAAGTTGTCGCTCCAGAGCGAAGAATGCAGACCGCATCATGGAGCGTTGCAAGCTATTCCGCGGACAGGGCATTTTGTTGTTAACCATAGCCAAACAGCCAGGTCTTACCCATTCAAAAATTGCTGAGGAATTGGACATTTCAGCCGCGGCTGCCACCAAGGCGATTAAACGTTTGGAAAAAGCTGGTTATTTGCATCGCCAAGCGGATATGCAGGACGAACGTATTTCCCGCGTATTCCTGCGTGAAGAGGGTGTTGCGCTTATTGAACAAATCAAACGCGCATTTAAGAAATTAGACGCGATTACATTCTGCGGTTTTTCTGATGAAGAGCTTATGGTATTTCAAGGTTATTTGGAGCGAATCCTGGCTAATCTAGATGAAAATCCATCCGGTTGAGCCAAATTAATTGGTGGTACGATGATTCGTTCTAACGTATGAGCGGACCAATGTATGTGTCATAAAACTACTGAAGATGTGCTGTATTGATTCGATAGAGGTGTAGATTGTTAAAAGAATTATTCGCCTATGTTGGAGAGTATAAAAAAAGCATTTTTTTTGTACCGGTCTTCGTGCTGTTCGATGTGATCTGTGAACTGAGCATGCCGTTACTCATGGCACGCATTGTAGATATTGGTATTCCAAATCAGGACAATGCTTTCATCATTCGCACGGGTATTTTTATGGTTTTGCTGGCTTGTGCTGCCATGATTTTTGGCATGCTGAATATGAAATTTTCTACAGCTAGCAGTGTTGGTTTTGCTGCGAATTTAAGGAATGCGCTTTTTGAAAAAATTCAGCAATTTTCATTCCACAATATTGATCAATTCAGCACATCATCGCTGGTCACACGCCTGACAAACGATGTCAACAATCTGCAAGTTACCTTGATGATGGCTTTGCGTATCCTTACGCGTGCGCCCATCATGCTGGTAATCTCTTTCTTTTTAGCATTTCGGATTAACGCGCAACTGTCGGTCGTTTTGGCAGTAGCGATTCCTATCTTGGTGGTCAGTATTCTATTGATCATTCGTACGGCTGTTGGTCGTTTTACAATCATGCAGAAGAAAATTGACGCGATCAATCAAGTGATCCAAGAAAATTTGATTGGCATACGCGTGGTGAAATCTTTTGTTCGTGCAGAGCACGAGATCTCAAAATTTGCCTTTGCCAATGATGCCTTCACCGCTGCGGCTATCAGAGCTATCAATCTCGCCATCTTGAATATGCCTGTGATGATGTTTGTGCTGGGCTCCGCCACTATTGTGGTTATCTGGATGGGCGGGAGAATGGTTGCTTTGGGATCATTGGGAACCGGTGAGTTGATTAGTTTCATCAGCTATATTTTTATGATTCTGATCAGCGTCATGATGATGTCGATGATCATTATCATGAGCGCACGCGCTGAAGCAAGTGGAAAGCGAATATTGGAAGTGTTGCAGGCAAAAATTGATATCCAAGATAAGTCCTCAGCTATGGTTGAGAACCAATTTTCAGATCATATGGAGGATTTGCTCAAAAACAACCCAAGCGCATCGGGATTTTCCAAAGTAAGGAAGGGAAAGATTGAGTTCCGCGAGGTGAATTTTCGATATTCCATTGCGGGTAGTGGGGAAGATGTTTTGTGCGGTATTAATTTTACGATTGAATCCGGGTCCATAGTTGGCATTGTAGGCAGCACAGCTTCTGGAAAGTCGACGCTGGTAAACCTGATTCCGCGTTTGTACGATGTGACTTCTGGGATTGTTTTGGTGGATGACGTGGATGTGCGCGATTATCGCCTGTATGATTTGCGCGCCCAAATCGGCACGGTCTTACAGACGAATACACTGTTTTCTGGCACTATCCTGGAAAACATACTATGGGGAAATCGCCAAGCAACCCAAGCAGAAGTAGAATCAGCCTGCCAGCTTGCCCAGGCGCATGATTTCATCATGTCGTTCCCGGATGGATATGCTACTTTACTTGGACAAGGCGGGGTGAAT
Organism: uncultured Pelolinea sp.; assembly: GCA_964451805.1. Lineage (GTDB taxonomy): Bacteria > Chloroflexota > Anaerolineae > Anaerolineales > Anaerolineaceae > Pelolinea. The sequence goes on from CAYVJI010000006.1 coordinate 39,765, forward strand.
ATCTCCGGTGGACAGAAGCAACGCTTATGCATCGCGCGAGCGATGTTGAAAAAACCGCGCATTCTAATTTTAGATGACAGCACCAGTGCAGTCGATTTAGCCACGGAAGCCAAGATTCAGGAAGCTTTTTACAAGGATTTTTCTTCCACAACTGTTTTGATCATTTCTCAGCGAATCCGCTCGGTTAAGGGTGCGGATATGATTGTCGTCTTGGATGATGGCAA
>CAYVJI010000007.1:0-39486 GCA_964451805.1 uncultured Pelolinea sp.
CAGCTGAGTCTTTTTCAAGTCATCATGCTGGGTACTGCTGGAACTTTGGGGTCCGGCATCTTCGTGCTGACCGGTCATGCTGCGGCTGTTATGGGCCCGGCATCTCTCTTGGCGATTCTGATCGGCGGCTTGTTGAGCTACAGCATCGCGCTGAACTATTGCGAGTTGGCTACCGTATATCCAGAAACCGGCGGGGCAATGACCTATGTGCGCGAAGCCTGGGGCAAGGGTTTATTGTCCTTCTTGATCGGTTCATTGGATAGCATTTCAAGCACCTTTTATTGCGCCTTATCCGCGGTGGGATTTGCGTATTCGTTGAGTGTTTTCTTCCCTTCTATTAATATCGTTCTGGTAGCGGTGGCGGTTATTGTCTTTTTTGTGATCCTCAACATTCTGGGGGTCACAAAAGTGGGCAATGCCCAGATTGTGATGGGTATTTTTCTAGTAAGTGCTTTTGTCATTTATATCGTTTATGGCTTCCTCTCCCCCAACGGTTTCAAGGTCGAAACTCTGCTCCCAAAAGGAGATTTCTTTATATTCGATGGTTTTTTCTCCAACCTGAGTGCCTTCTTGCGAACCATTGCGCTGGTTTATGCGGTGTATGTCGGTTTTGAAGTCATCGCGGATGATGCCGAAGAGGTCCGCAATCCCAATATCAACATTCCCAAAGCCATACTGATCAGCTTGACCATTGTTACCATTGTTTACACTTTAACCGCCATGGTCACATTGGGCACGCTGCCATGGACAGAAATTGCCGGTTCCGAGACCGCCCTTTCGGATGCGATTCGCAAGTTTTTCCCGGGCATTGGCGTGGTCATTATCGGTTTGGCGGGCATGGTTGGAGCGCTTACTTCGGTGAATTCCTCCATGCTGAGTGCCACGCGCGAGACCTTTACCTTGAGTCGCGATGGATTGTGGCCGGCTTTCCTTGCCCGCCTCAACCGCGTGCGTGTTCCTTTCATGGCGATTATTTTGATTGGGGTCATATCTGCTCTAATTTCAATCAATGGTGTGGTAGATTTTCTCAGTTACATTACCTCAGCCGGCTATCTGTTTGTTCTCTTTTTCTCCAACGCAGCTATGATTGTATTGAGAAAGAAATATCCCGCCATCAACCGCCCCTTTAAAGCGCCGCTATTTCCTCTGACCCCTGTTTTAGCTTCTATCACCTGCCTGATCGTCATCCTTTTCTCTGAGCCGCAATCCCTGCTGTTCCTGGCGGGTGTGCTGGTCTGCCTCAGCTTGTATTATTATGCGGGTATTATTGCTGCCGGTTGGGCTCGCAGCCACAAACGGGACCTGATCCCGGGTAAATCGCGTATCGTTATCCCCATGCTGCAGGCGGATGTTTCAGATAATGTCATCCGTTTGGGAACGATCATCGCCCAAGCCGAACAGGATATCAGCATCTGCCTGACTTCTGTTGTTACCGATGCTTTAATCAAAGCCAATGGAAATCGGGAGAATTATCTCAAACAAATGGATGCCAACCGCCAAAAAGTTTTGCGAAAATTCATCCATTATGCCGTCGACCGCAATGTGCCCATGTACACCAAAATGGTCGTGAACAGCACGATCGCAAAAAGCATCGGAAAAGAAGTTGACGCCGATCCGAATACCAAGCTGGTATTGATTCCCTGGCCTGAAAAATACTCCTCCAACCACCTCTCAGAGGAATCCGTGATCGAAATCTACCGCGAAATGAAAACCAACTTGGGTGTGATGACTGAAAAGGAATTGGGCAGCATTCGCAATATCCTGGTTCCGGTTGGCGGCGGCATCCATTCGCGTTTAGCCATTCACTTGGCTGACGAAATTGCCAAACAGGAGAATGCCCAGCTGGATTTTATCCGCGTTCTACCCGCAGAGAAGGATGTTGAGATGGTTGAGGACCAAATGGCATATTTGCAGGAGGTCGTCATTACCGAATTGAAGGAGCAACCCGGCAATGCCATCCTGCGCCTTTCTTTTTCCGACAATGTGGAAAACGCAATTCTGAACGAGATCAAACAGCATGCTTATGATCTGGTGATCATCGGTTCATCGGATGAAGAAAACATGACCAAGTACTTATTTGGACAGGTGGTCAGCCAGGTGGCGGAAAAAGCGTCCTGCCCGATCTTGGTCGTCAGGCGCCATCAGACCGCAGCGGTTTCTTGGCTGCGTCATCGTGTGAAAAATAACAGGGAGTATTGATAAATCTTCCATGCTTCTTTTAAATGTCATTCAAAAGGAACAACGCTGTTGAAAAGCTGATTCAAGAGCTAGAGCTGTTTCTAAGGTGACTCCAAATGAATGGGCGCCATGAAAGAATAATAAAAAAATTCGCTCTGGAATCCTATGGTATTGGTGGTAGACTATACCACTATGCCGAGCATCTGTATTTCGGAATTTGCCGCATCTTATTGTGATCACATATAGGGTTTATTTATTGTGGTTATCTGTGTTTAGATAAATCCCCCAAATATTAAAGTCTATTGAGAATATTTGATATGAAAACTTGGTTTCATTTAATCTTCAAAAAAATAGGTTTTGGTTCATGTCCAAACGTGTTTTAAAACGTCAACTGAATTTATTTCAAGTCATCATGCTGGGCACGGCTGGCACCATTGCATCGGAAATTTTTGTGTTAAGCGGGCATGCCGCCGGCATCTCTGGTTCTGCTGCTGTGCTGGCGATCATCATAGGTGGTTTTCTATGCTACAGCGATGCCTTAAACTATAGTGAACTGGCCACAATCTATCCAGAAACGGGTGGCGCGCTCACCTATGTGCGCGAAGCTTGGGGCAAGGGTCTGTTGGCATTTCTGGTTGGTTCGATGGACTGCATTTCCAGCACCTTCTACAGCGCCCTTTCAGCTGTCGGTTTCGCCTATTCGCTAAGCGTGTTCATCCCGACTGTGCCGATCGTACCCACTGCCATCTTGGTGATCCTTGTTTTTACCCTTCTCAACATCCGCGGAGTCTCCATCATTGGCAATACCCAGATTGTGCTGGGCGGGCTGCTGCTGACCATTTTCGGTATCTATATCGCTTATGGTTTCATTTCTCCCAATGGGTTTCATCTGCAGACGCTTATGCCGGGTGGGCAGTTGTTTGCCCATGAAAGTGGTTTTAAAAACTTTACTTCATTGCTGAAAACCATCGCGTTGATCTATGCTGCCTATGTCGGTTTTGAAGTGATCGCCGATGACGCCGAAGAGATCCGCCGTCCTGAAAAGACCATCCCAATCGCCATACTGGTCAGCCTGACGATGATCACTCTGGTGTATTCCTTGACCATGACCGTTACCATGGGCGTAGTGCCCTGGCAGCAGTTGGCCGGTTCCGAAACCGCCCTAACGGACGCTATCGCCAGATTTATGCCACCCTGGGGCATCGCCATGATGGGTTTCGCGGGCATAATCGCAACTTTAACCTCGGTAAACTCTTCTATGTTGAGTGCCACACGTGAGGGTTTCACTCTCAGCCGCGATGGGTTGTGGCCGCACACACTGGCACGCTTGAACCGTTTTAGGGTGCCTTTCATGGCAGTACTCTTCATTGGTTTTGTCTCCGCCTTGATCACCATCATCGGTCTGGTTGATTTTCTCAGTTTCATCACCTCAGCCGGTTACTTGTTCGTCCTGTTCTGGTCCAACCTGGCCATGATCCGCATCCGAAAAAAATACCCCGCCATACAGCGTCCTTTCAAAGCGCCTTTCTTTCCTTTAACTCCTATCGTGGCGTCATTGACCTGTTTTGTGGTCATCATTTTTTCAGATCTCCAGCCGCTGCTGTTCACCGCTGGTGTCATCCTATTCTTTGCCGTCTATTACTTCGGTCAGCAGATGGTGCGCGCTTGGATGCATTCTCGTCAAAAGGAAGCTGTGCCGGGAAGTTCGCGTATCATTGTGCCGCTTCTGAATTCTCATGGTTCCGATAGCTTGATCGCTCTGGGATCCATTCTGGCGCAGGCCGAGCAGGATGTGAACCTCTGTCTGATGTCCGTGATCTCAGAAAAATTAGCGGGTCAACCGGAAAAGAGCCGGCAAGCGCTGGATAACCTGAAAAAACAGCGCATGGCTGTGATGGAACGCTTCATTCATTTTGCAGTAGAGCGCAACGTTCCGATGTATACCAAAATGGTGCGGGGCGGATCCATTATCCAGAGCGTTCAAAACGAGGTGGAACTGGATAGCAATACCCGCATGGTGCTGGTTAAATGGCCTGAAAAACATATGTCCAGCCATCTCTCCGAAGAGGCAGTAGAGAAGCTCAGTTTGGAGATCAAGACCAATTTAGGGGTCATGGCAGATCGTGGCTTTGGAGAGATCAGCACCATAATGGTGCCGGTTGGCAGCGGAGTGCATTGCCGCCTGGCCATCCGCATCGCCAACGAAATCGCCAGTCAAGAAAATGCCCAGGTAGATTATGTGCGCGTGTTGCCCGCCTCAAAGGATGTTGAACTGTTGGAAGATCAGATGGCTAATTTGCAGGAAGTGGTCATAACAGAGCTGGGCGAGCTTCCCAGCAATGCCGTCCTGCGCTTGTTATTCTCGGACCAAGTTGACCGGGCATTGCTGAATGAGGTGAAGGAGAATCCCTACAGCTTGATCATCATCGGGTCTGCCGACGAAACCGGCATGAACGGCAGTCTCTTCGGCAAGGTTGCCGATCGAGTGGCAGATAAAGCAGCTTGTTCCGTGCTGGTGGTCAAACGGCACCAAAGCGCGGCCGCTTCCTGGCTGCGCCAGCAGGTCAAACGGCTGGATTTTTAGGTTCTTGAAACTTGACAGGATCATGATTTCCGATAAAATAATACCGACCGGTCGGTCGGTATTTTGATTATGGGCCAACAACGCAGCGAAATAACCCGTCAGCAGATCATGGCTGCCGCAGTGCAGCAATTCTGCCGCAACGGCTATGATGCAACTGCAGTGGCGCAGATCTGCCTGTCGGCGGGGGTCAGCAAGGGTGCCTTCTATCACCACTTCCCCTCCAAGAAAACGCTCTTTCTGGCGATCATGAATGTGTGGCTGGAAGAATTGAACGAGCAGCTGCAGTCATTGCGCTCGCCCGTAAAAAGCGTTCCGCAATCAATGCTGAAAATGGCGGAAACGATCGGATCGGTTTTTCACATTGCCAGCGGGCAGCTGCCCATGTTTTTGGAATTCATGGTTCAAGCTAGCCGCGATGAGGGGGTGTGGCAGGCAACTATTGCACCATATCAGGAATATCAAAAAAGGTTCGCGGATTTTATTGACGAAGGAAAGCGAGAAGGTTCCATTGCTGAAGAAACGGATGCGGAGGCAGCCGCCTGGGTAATGATTGCTTTTGCAGTCGGTTTGTTGCTGCAGGGCATCCTGATGCCGGAATTGGCAAATTGGGAACAGATCGCCAAGTTCGGTGTGGGTATGATGGTGAAGAATATGCAAAGGAGTCAAACATGATTCTGGTAACGGGAGCAGCCGGACATATCGGCAATGTGCTTGTGCGTGAATTGATCCATGACGGAGAGAAGGTGCGCGTTCTGGTTTTACCCGGCGAGGACACGACTTCTCTGCAGGGGTTTGATTTGCAGATAGTCGAAGGCGATGTGTTGAACCTGAAATCTTTAGAGAAAGCCATGCGCGACGTTGACCTGGTTTTTCATCTAGCGGGTGTCATTTCGATTATGCCCGGGCAAAATGCCATGATGCGCAAGGTGAATGTGGAAGGGACGCGCAATGTGCTGGCTGCAGCCAAGAAGGCTGGCGTGAAGAGGTTGGTGTATACCAGTTCCATCCATGCCCTCAGCCGTGATTGCAAGGGCAAGATTGATGAAAGCGTGCCATTCGATGCGCATAATCCGGCAGGTGAATACGACCGCACCAAAGCTGAAGCTTCGCTGGTGGTATTGGAAGCAGTCCACAATGGGCTGGATGCGGTGATCGTCTGTCCCACTGGTGTGATCGGGCCGCATGATTACCGCGGCTCAGAAATGGGGGATCTGTTACGCACTTGGCTGCGCAAGCGCCCGCATGTATTGATCAAGGGTGCCTTTGATTTTGTAGATGTGCGTGATGTGGCGCGCGGGCATATTCTGGCAGCCAGGCGCGGACGCAAGGGGGAGGTTTATATCCTCTCCGGCTGGAATATTAAGTTGCTGGAGCTGAAACAGATGGCACAACAGGTGTTGGGTTGGCGCTCTCTGACCATCACGCTGCCTACTTGGCTGGCGAAATTCGGCGCGCATTTCACCACGCTTTACTATAAAATCATGCACCAGCGCCCGAAGTTCACAGGTTATTCGATTGAAACCGTGCAGGGAAATTCCAATATTTCCAATCGCAAAGCCAGAAAAGAACTTGGATACTATCCAAGGAAAATGCTGACAACGATAACCGACACTATGCATTGGTGGCGGATGCGCGAAAAACGCCAGCGCATCCGCTGAGCCGGCCCCTCTCATGCACATGGATAATCATTGGCAGGGTAAAGTCGCCCTGATCACAGGCGCATCTTCCGGAATCGGAGAGTCTTGTGCATATTTCCTGGCAGCTCGCGGGCTGCGGGTGGTGTTAACCGCACGTCGTGAGAATCGCCTGAATGAGATCGCGCGCGCAATCCAACAGCAGGGCGGGCAGGCGCACTTCTTCGCTCACGATCTTAGCGATGAACAGGCTCGGCTGCAATTAACGCAACAGATTGCAGAGCAAGTTGGTCCAGTGGATGTATTGATAAACAATGCCGGATTCGGCTGGTATGGCTACTTTCATAAAATGGATTGGCTGGATGCCGCCATGATGATCTCTGTTAATGTGTCAGCCACTGCTCATTTCACATGTTTGATATTGCCTAAAATGCTGGCGCGCGGAACTGGACACATCATCAACATCAGCTCTATCGCCGGCAGCCTGCCCAATCAGGGCATTGCTGTGTATTCCGCCAGCAAAGCGTTTGTGGATGCGTTCACCACAGCTCTGCACCGCGAACTGCGCGGCAGCGGGGTGCATGCCAGCGCAATGCGGTTGGGGCCGGTGAAGACCTCTTTCTTTGATCAAGCTCGCCGCATGAAAAATGGCGCTTCCGTTCCAGCGGAAAGGTTCGCAGTCCCCGTTGAGCGCGTCAATTGCGCCATCTGGCGGCTGTTGCAGCATCCCCGCCGGGTGATGTACCTGCCCGGCTGGCTGCGGGTATCTCGTTTGGTTGAACCCATGTTCAGCGGATTGATCGACCGCCTTGGTCCGCTGCTTTTGCGCCATACTGAACAGCGTAAACAATATTAAGGCAAAATAAGATCAAGCTGTGCAGCAGGCAGCCAGCCGCTGCGCTGGAATACATCCCAGATTTTTACCCAAATATTGCCGTCAAGGATTTCTTGATTCTCCAGCAGAACCCATACGGCGGAATTTTCAGGCAGATGGAATAATAGGTTGCCTTTTGGCGCATCGAAAATATCTGCTCCGCGTCTAGATGAGGTGGTAATAAATGCCGGCGCCGGCGTTGCAGAGGGTTCCAATGTCGGTTCAGGAGTTGATGATGGCAGAGGAGTCAGGGTGGGGGTGGGTGATAGAACTGGAGTGTTGGTCATGGTTGGAGTGGGCGTGGGCGTATTCTGAGGATCCAGTACCTGCATGGGGATAGTAACCAGTTCAAGCGCTACTGGGCTCTGTAAACGATCTGAAATATCTGATTGGAGTGCAAGTACTTGTGAATGCCCCAATTGATGGGTGGTGCGTATGGTTGCTTTGATAACCTTGGCATCCGCAGCAGTGGTGACATTCAGATCGACTAGGCTGGCAGTGGTGTATTGGCTGATGCTGTCCATGATCGCCTGGCTGACTTGGTTATACATATGCGCCTCATTAATCGATTGCCAGGCCGCTCCTGCAAGCAGCAATCCAATCAATAAAACTAAAAATGCAGCGATGGTTACGCTGCGCGACATGTTTTCATCTTCCTGGCTTCCCCGCGGTCCAAATCCCATCGCGGCAAATGTCACGATTCCCGCAAAAGCAATTGTCACCAAATTGGTAACAAAAAGTAGCAGGGCTCCCAGAAAGATGGCAGGGTTTAGAAAAGCAATTCCTATGCCGACTGTGCACAAAGGCGGCATGAGGGCTGTGGCGATCGCCACTCCAGGTAAAGCGGCAGTCAGGCGCGGATGAGCCAGGGCATAAGCCGCTGCCGCACCGCCGGCGAGGGCAATGCCGAGATCTATCGGGCTGGGGCTGGTGCGGGCCATTACCTCATCCGGAATGCGCGCCTGGATGCCGAAGGGCAAGCGGTAAGCGATTAGAGTCAATATTAATGAAAGGAGAACAGCCAATCCGGCACCCTCGGTAAGAGCCGCCAAGGAGCGGCGGAAGAGGCGCGAGTGCCCATTGATGGATGCCATGGATAATCCCAGAATAGGCGTCATGAGCGGAGCGACCAGCATTGCCCCAATGATCACAGCGGCAGAATCGCTGACCAAACCCAAGGTAGCAATGGTGCAGGAGAGGACGATGAGCACAAAAAAATCCACGCCCGGCGAGGAGGATTCTTTCAAATAATCTAATAATTCTGTTTTTCGGGTGCTAGTTAGTTTTTGTTCTCGGAAAAGAGTATTCAGCCATTGGCTTGCCTTTTTCTGGATTGAGGAAAGTAGATCCTTAATACCTTCAGCTCTTTTCTTAAGGCTTTGATTCAAAAATTCCTTCTCATTGCGATGGTTATTTTTCTTCATTTCTTGATATTTGTATTTTGCCACAGAATTGCATTTCGAATAAAGAACGCAATTCTTGTATACTTAAGCAAAATCGCGCTGATGAATGTGGGTTTTCATGCGTGAGATGGCAAGTTGGAAGAGGACTAAATGAGATCCTATGAGAATGTAATGAGTGTGATTATGGGGGGCGGGCAAGGCAAGCGGCTCTATCCTTTGACCAAAGAAAGAGCCAAACCCGCTGTTCCCATTGCCGGCAAATACCGCCTGATCGATATTCCTATAAGCAACTGCATTAATTCGGGAATTTTCAAGATCGCGGTTCTAACCCAGTTCAACTCAGTCTCATTGCATCGTCATATTTCACATACCTATAATTTTGATATGTTCCACACCGGCTGGGTGCAGATCTGGGCTGCCGAGCAAACCTTGCAAGCGGATGACTGGTACCAGGGTACCGCTGACGCGGTGCGCAAACAGCTGATTGAGATAAAATCCGCGCGCATGCCATTCGTGCTGATCCTGGCAGGCGACCACCTGTATCGTATGGACTACAGTGACATGATCCATTTCCATTGGGATAAACAAGCTGATGTAACTGTAGCCGTCCAGCCGGTCACGAGCCAAGAAGCGCCGCGCCTGGGCATCCTCAAACGCGACCAAAGCATGCGCATTACCCGTTTTTCCGAAAAACCCAGCGATCCAGTGGTGTTATCACAGATGCTCAGCCGTCAGGAAGACGCTCAAAAGCCCTATTTTGGTTCAATGGGCATCTATCTCTTTAATATTGAGGTGCTCCTTCAAGTTTTAGAAAACACTGATTACGAGGATTTCGGCAAACACGTCATTCCGGCTGCTATTGAAAACTTCCAGGTTTACGGCTACGAGTATGGCGGTTATTGGGCTGACATCGGCACCATCCGCACTTTTTATGAAACGAATTTGGCAATTGCCAGCAAGAATCCCCCGTTTTCATTGATTGACGAGGGTTGGCCGATTTACACCCATCCGCGTTTCCTGCCTGGCTCTCAAATTGAGGATACCTACCTGGAAGATGCTCTGGTTGCTGAGGGCTGCTGGATCCATGGAGCGGATATTCGCAGCGCGGTCATTGGTCTGCGCAGCCAGATTCGTGCCGGCAGTAAATTGAAAAATACGATCATGATGGGAGCGGATTATTACGGCTTTTTCAGGCGCGGCAGTGAAGCCGATCAAGATCGATTTCTCGGTATTGGACGCGATTGTGATATCGACGGGGCGATCATCGATAAAAATGCCAGCGTTGGGAATGGTTCTTCCATTTGTCAATTTCCGCCTGGTACGGATATTGACCATGAACTGTATACTGTGCGGGATGGCATCGTAGTGATCCCCAAAGGCGTACGTCTGCCTGCCAATACCCGCATTGCACCAGAATAAAAAATGCATTAAACTTGTTTCCTTGTACGTCTGGGTGCAAGAATTTAAATCCGGATTTATAACAGCGAATAACAAGGAGAATAAAATATGCCTGCGAAAAACAGCGCGGCAGAAACGCGCACCGATTCGGATCTGCAGGTCACCTGGCACGCGCTGAGCCGCGAGCAGGTACTGCAGAAACTTGGGTCTGGTCTTGAAAAAGGGCTTTCTGGGGCTGAAGCAAAAGAACGTCTGGCGAAATACGGCCTCAACCAGCTTGAAGAGGGCAAGAAAACCACTTTTTTAGAAATGGTTTTCGAACAATTAAATAATTTTGTGGTCATCCTGTTGATCGTGGCTGCGCTCATCTCTGCTTTTTTAGGTGAGACGGTGGATGCGGCAGCCATCATCACAATAGTCGTGCTCAATACCATTATGGGTGTGGTGCAGGATTCTCGCGCCCAGCAGGAGTTAGAAGCTTTAAAGAAGATGGCAGCACCCGAAGCTATGCTGCTGCGCGATGGGCATCGCATTTCTCTGCCCGCGCGCGAACTGGTGCCGGGCGATATTGTCTTCCTCGAGACGGGTAACTTCATTCCAGCCGACGTGCGCCTTTTAGAGGCAGTCAATTTGCGCATTGAAGAAGCTGCCCTGACTGGTGAATCTGTACCGGTTGAAAAGAATGCCGCTTCCGTGATAGACGGAGATGCCGCATTGGGGGACCGCAAGAACACAGCTTTCAGTGGAACGGTGGTTACTTATGGGCGCGGTATGGGGGTGGTGGTCAGCACCGGCATGCACACTCAGATCGGCCTGATCGCCAAAATGCTCCAATCTGTTGAGGAAGAAGAGACTCCCCTGCAGAAACGCCTGGATCAACTCGGCAGAACACTGGGCATTGCCTGCCTGGTCATCAGCGCTTTGGTTTTTATTTCCGGCATTCTCGAAGGAGGTAATGCCCTGGATATGTTCATGATTGCGGTCAGTCTGGCCATTGCAGCCGTACCAGAAGGTTTACCAGCTGTCGTGACCATCAGCCTGGCGTTGGGTATGCGCGAAATGGTCAAACGACACGCCCTCATCCGCCGTCTTTCATCTGTGGAAACACTCGGTTCAGCTACCGTCATCTGCTCAGATAAGACCGGTACCTTGACCCAAAATGCCATGACCGTCACGCGTGTCTGGGTGGATAATCAGGCACTGGAGATCACCGGCAGCGGCTACAGCCCGCAGGGCGATTTCATAAAAGATGGCACAAAAGTGGATATTCATGACTTCAAAGGCATCTCAACTGCTTTGTGGATTGGAACGTTGAATAATGACGCTCAATTGGAGGAGATGCGCGACAACGGGAATGTTAATTACCGTATCGTGGGCGATCCCACCGAGGGTTCCATTTTAGTTGCGGCTGCAAAAGCTGGCGCCAGTGCCTCTCAATTGAATAAAGCCTATCCGCGTTCGGGCGAAATCCCCTTTGATTCCGACCGCAAGCGCATGGTTACGCTTCACGAAGTGAAAGAACCCCAAGCCGAAGACCTGTCTCCTTTTAGCAGCAAGAATGATAAGGAATCTTACGTCATTGCCGTCAAAGGTGCGCCGGATGTGGTGCTGAAACTGTGCAACCGGATTCAGCGCATGGATAACACCCATAGCAGCCTGGATGAGAAAAGCCGGCAGGCGATCTTGGCAGCTAATGACGCTATGACCAAGGATGCCTTGCGTGTGCTGGGCATGGCGTACCGCGTGGTATCCGCCAAACCTGAACAAGTTGACAGCGATAATATGGAAAAAGATTTGATCTTTGCTGGCCTGGTCGGCATGATTGACCCTGCCCGTGAAGAGGTCAAACCCGCTTTGTTGAAAGCCATTGGCGCGGGCATTCGCACGGTGATGATCACCGGCGACTTCCCCAATACTGCCAAAGCCATTGCAGAAAGTATTGGATTGCTGCGTCCCGGGCACAAGGTGCGCACCGGTGCTGATGTGGATGCAATGGATGATGCCACCCTCCAAGCGCAGGTCGAGGAAATCGATGTATTCGCACGCGTTTCCCCTGAGCACAAAATGCGCATCGTCAGTGCCCTGAAAGCCAACGATGAAGTGGTAGCCATGACCGGTGACGGCGTCAATGACGCGCCCGCCATTAAAGCGTCTGATATCGGTGTGGCAATGGGCATCACTGGCACAGATGTAGCCAAGGAAACCGCTGATATGGTATTGACGGACGATAACTATGCCAGCATTGTATCCGCAGTCGAACAGGGACGCATCATCTACAGCAACATCCGTAAGTTTGTGTATTACCTGATATCCTGCAATATGGCGGAGATTATGATTATTTTTATCCCGACCATGTTCAGCCGTTTGCTGTTCCCCAAAGCCGCTGCCTTGGGCTTGCTTTCTCCTTTGGAACCCATTCAGCTTTTATGGCTGAACCTGGTAACCGACGGTGCGCCGGCACTGGCGCTGGGTACCGAGAAAGGCGATCCGGATATCATGAACCAGAAACCACGCCCCTCCAAGGAGCCCATCATCAACCGCTTTATGCTCTTGGGTGTGATCGTGCAGACCATCGCCATCGCCGGTACGACCCTGATTGCGTATGCCATTGGCCTGTCGCATCCTGATCCGCGCTACGCGGAAACCCTGGCGTTCGTGACACTGGTGTTCTCGGAATTGATTCGCGCTTTTACCGCCCGTTCAGAGCGTTACCCGATCCTGAAGATTGGATTGTTCACCAACCGCTGGATGAATTGGGCAGTGCTGGCTTCGGCAGCATTGATGATGCTGGTGTTATACGTACCATTCCTGCAGGGCATCTTCAACACGCTGCCCATGGGTTGGGAAGAGTGGCGCTTGGTGATCCCCTTGTTCCTGCTGCCCTCGGTCGCGGCTGAGCTGGTGAAATATGGCATCAATTTAAAAAAATCTGCATAACCGTTGACGAAAAAAGTAACGGGAAGGAAATCACTCCTTCCCGTTATTTATTTAAGAAAAATTTTTCAAAGGTCGGAAACTCATGCGGTGAAGCAGGCAGGGTCCATGTTCCTTTAAAGCTTGCTGGTGTAAAGCAGTCCCATAACCCTTGTGCCGATCAAAACCATAATGCGGATAGTCCGCATGCATCTGCAGCATATATGCATCGCGGTTGGTTTTCGCCAGCACAGAAGCCGCCGCGATGCTGAGGGAAAGGCAGTCGCCCTTTGCTATGGAGAGCTGCGGGCAGCTGCAATCGGAAATCCGTATGTAATCAATCAGAAGGTAACTTGGTGGATTGGTGATTTCATCAATCGCGCGCTGCATGGCCAGGCAGGTCGCCGGTAGAATGCCAAGAGCGTCAATCTCTTCATTGGAGGCGCTCGCTATAGCCCAGGCAACCGACGCAGATTTAATGCAGTCCTGCCAGCGTTGACGCTGCCTGGCGGTCATGCGTTTTGAATCGCGCACTCCCCAAAGCAGTTCGCAGATGCGCTTGTCATTGGGCAGCACCACTGCCGCGGCATGAACTGGTCCCGCCCATGCGCCGCGCCCAGCCTCATCTAAACCGGCTACAGCCCGGAACCCCTCCTCCCACAATTGCTGCTCATATTCTATGGTCGGTTTATCTGGCAGGTGATTGGTTTTCATTTTCAGTACGGTAGATTCCTTTGAGCGCATTCCAGCGGATTCTGAGCACGTCTCTCCCCATTTGCAGAGAATCTCGCAGCACACGGATATTGCTGTGGGGGTGGTGATGCCAAGGGATGGGGATCTCCTGGATAGAATAGCCCAAGCGCCGGGCGATAAAAAGCGCCTCCGCATCAAAGGTCCAGCCCTTGACGGTCAACAAGGGAAAGACGCGCTGCGCTGCATCCGCGCGGAAGCATTTGAAACCGCACTGCGTGTCCTGCAGCCCCGGCAGCAGCAGCAGGCGCACCAGCCCGTTGAACACCCGCCCGATCAGGTGGCGGTATTGGGGTTCGTTAAAACGCTGGGCGCCGGGTGCCTCTCGTGAAGCAATGGCGATGGTTGCATCCTGCAACTGTGGCGGAAAAAAGCGCGGCAGTTCTTCAATCGGCATTGAAAGGTCGGCGTCGCAGATAAAACGGTAATCACCCCGGGCGTTCTGCATTCCGCGGCGCACTGCCCAGCCCTTTCCGCGTTCCTCTTCATGCAGTACTTTCAGGTTGCTCACCTTTCCTATCATCTGTCGGGCAACCATCAGAGTATCATCATTGCTGCCGTTTTCTACTACGATGATTTCGGCTTGATACGGTTGAGTGTTGATAAATGCATCGATCTGAAGCAATGTATTGGGAAGCCGGCTGGCTTCATTGTAAGCCGGAATGATGATCGAAAGAAAAGGTGGTTTCAATCTGCCGCCAAAAAAGTGATTGATGAGATTATAGTATGAAAGGCAAGCATGCGTGATGAGATTCTGATACACACAAAAAGTCGGGGTGGGCGGACTTGAACCGCCGACCTCTGCGTCCCAAACGCAGCGCGCTGGCCAACTGCGCTACACCCCGGCGCATAGAGTATAATCGCTGCATGCCCCAACCGTCAAGGAACGGGCTTTTTATCTGACGATATGGACACCCAAAAGAACAATACACCCCTTCGCATTCACAGCGTGTTCGTTCTGGTCCTCGCGGGTTTATTGATTCTGAACGCCTGCGCCAGCACAGCAGCCAATCAGCCCGCCGCCACGCCTGCGATCGAGACTGCGCAGCCCATCCCCACCAAAACCCCTTTCGTTCTTGCCACCCCAACCAGCGAGGTGGGTTGTCATGAGAGCGGTAATGTAACACGCCATGAATTGGATTCCCCTCTCTTGAGAGGTACTCTGGCGGTGAGCGTCTACCTGCCGCCTTGCTATGACGCGCTAAAAGCGGATGGTTACCCAAGCCTGTACTTGCTGCACGGGCAGACTTTCACTGACAGCATGTGGCCCGACCTGGGCGCAGCTCAAATCGCAGATGAAATGATCGCTGCCGGCGAAGCGCCTCCCTTCATCATGGTCATGCCCTTTGAAGAGTTTTACTATCGCAAAGCAGAGGGCAATGTATTTCCCGATGTAATTGTCGATGAGTTGCTGCCCTGGGTGGAAGAAACTTTCAACGCCTGCCCAGATCGCTCCTGCCGTGCGCTGGGTGGCATCTCGCGCGGCGCATCCTGGTCAGTGCGCATTGGGCTCACCCAGTGGCAGGTTTTCAACGCTCTCGGGCTGCACAGCCTGCCGGATTTTCTGGGTCGCTCGGAGGCAGTGGCTGCCTGGTTGGAAAGCATCCCTAAGGATGGTTACCCGCGCATCTATATGGATTCAGGTACGCTGGATACCGAATTGAAGATCGCCGCTGCTGTGGAATTGGTCATGAACCAGAAAGCTGTACCGCATGAATGGCATTTAAATGAAGGGCGTCACGATTTAGATTATTGGCAGGCGCACGTGAAGGAATATTTGCATTGGTACGCGCAGGGCTGGTCTCAAACCAACTCACAGGCTTCGAACTTCTAATCCTTCACAAACCCCGCTGATATAATTGAACGCATGACGCTGACCCTGAAAGAAGTTGAACATATCGCCCTGTTGGCGCGCCTGGATCTCACCGCCGAAGAAAAACAGCGCTATCAGCAGCAGTTATCCGCGATTCTTGATCACATCGCAGCGCTGCAGCAGCTGGACACCAGCCAAATTGAAGCCACTTCCAGCGTGCTGCCGCCGCGCTCGCGCCTGCGCGCGGATGTTGCTCATCAGGGCTTGACCACCCGGCAGGCGCTGCAGAATGCCCCCATGACTGAAGCGGATCAGTTCCGTGTTCCGCCGGTATTGGATCAAGACTGATGAAGAATTTGCATACCCTCTCAGTACAAGGCGCATTAACCGCGCTTCAACGCAGGCAGGTTTCAAGCCTGGAGTTAACCCAAGCCTATCTGGAACGTATCCAGCGCCTGGAAGCCAATCTGCATGCCTTTATCACCCCAACTCCGGATTTGGCATTGAGCCAAGCGCAGGCTGCCGATGATAAGCGCGTGTGCCTGCGCAAAAGCGGCCAGCCATACCCGCCTTTGCTGGGCTTGCCGCTGGCAGTCAAAGATGTGCTCTGCGTGCAGGGCGTGCGGACAACCTGCGGATCGAAAATTCTGGAAAATTTCACTCCGCCTTTTCATGCCACTTGCGTGCGCAGGCTGCTGGATGCAGGGGTGGTGGTGCTGGGCAAGACCAACACCGATGAATTCGCAATGGGCTCTTCCACCGAAAATTCTGCTTATGGTGTCACGCATAATCCCTGGGATCTCGAGCGCGTGCCGGGCGGCTCCAGTGGAGGTTCGGCTGCGGCAGTGGCTGCGCAATTGGCGCCGGCCGCGCTGGGCACCGATACCGGCGGCAGCGTGCGCCAGCCCGCGTCTTTTTGCGGGGTGACCGGTATCAAACCCACCTATGGGCGCGTCTCACGCTATGGGCTGATCGCTTACGGCTCATCCTTGGACTCGGTCGGTGTGTTGGCACACAGTGCACAAGATGCAGAGATCATTCTGCGCTTGATGGCCGGATTTGACGAACTCGACGCGACTTCGCATGATGAGCCTCTGGGGACTCCAGGTTGCAGCCAAATCAAGGATGTGCGTGGTTTGCGGATTGGCGTTCCCCAAGAGTATTTTATTGAGGGCATTCAGCCAGAAGTGGAAGATCGCGTGCGCCGGGCAATTCAGGTGTTTGCCGATTTGGGTGCTGAAATTGTGGAGATCTCGCTGCCGCATACTTCTTACGCGCTGCCGGTCTATTATCTGATCGCTCCGGCGGAGGCTTCTGCCAATTTGGCGCGCTATGATGGCGTACGTTTCGGTCTGCGGGCTGAAAGCCATGATCTGAACCAAATGTTTTGCCAAACTCGCGGAAGGGGTTTTGGGGCAGAAGTCAAGCGCCGCATCATGCTGGGCACCTATGCTCTCTCAGCGGGTTACTATGACGCGTATTACGGTCAAGCGCAGAAAGTGCGCACCTTGATCAAGCAGGATTTCGACAGGGTGTTTCAGCAAGTGGATGCAGTCGCCGCCCCAGTGGCTCCCAGCACCGCCTTCAAGATCGGCGGGCACACTGACGACCCTCTGGCTATGTACCTGGAGGATGTTTTCAGCCTGCCGGCCAATCTGGCGGGTGTGCCTGGTTTGGCCTTTCCGGTTGGTTTTGACGACCAGCATCTGCCGGTCGGCATGCAGCTGATGGGCAAACCCTTCAGCGAAAGCCTCTTGTTCCGCCTGGCGCATGCTTATCAGCAGGCAACCGATTGGCACCTGCAACGTCCGCCGCTGGACTGAGCGGAACGAAATAATTCCCCTCTTTATATTCCTATCTGATCGATGAATAAACCGCCCCGATCAAGCATTAAAGGGTCGCGGGGTTAATAACAGATTAAATCCACCCGGAAATATTGACAGGCGGGCGGGCTGTGATATATTTCTTCGCCGTGCATTTTTTTAGAGAAAAGATATGGAATATTTTTCAACACCTGTAATCGCTATCATCGGTCTGGCAGCTATCGCTGTTTTGGTCATCGCCGCCAATATTTCAGTGAAAAAATTGGTGGGAATAGCCGCATACTACCACCTGTCCTCCACCTTCATGGGGATGACCGTTTTTTCGCTGGCCACCAGCATCCCCGAGATCACCGCCCATCTAACCGCCTCAGCCAACATCCTGGGAGGATCCTTAGATTATCAGATCGGTTCGGCAATTGTGCTGGGCTCCAACATCGGTTCGGATGTGGTGCAGCAGACTCTCATTATGGGGGTCGTGGTGCTTCTGTCCGGTACCTTGTACTTCCGGCGGTATTTTCTCTGGAAGTCCATGATCCCTATGATCGGCACCACCATCATGTGCATTTTGTTTGGTTTGGATGGCCGCTACTCGCGTTTGGATGGCGCGCTCTTGTTTGGAACCTTTATTTTGTACACCTATTACCTGTTCAAGGACGAACGCAAGCATTATAAAAAAGAAGACAATGCTATCGAATCCGAGGAAATAGCAGAAAACATACCCCAGAATTTTAAAGATGTGCTGGTAGATGCCGGCGTGGCGTTGCTCATGCTGGCGGTGACCGTCCTGGCTGCTGGTTATGTTCTGCGCATCACCGAATTGGTCGTGGTGCGAACGGGCGTCGGCGGCTCGCTGATCGGTGTTCTGACCTTGGGAATCGCATCCGCCATGCCGGAGTTGATCACCGCGTTGGCGGGTGTTCGGCATCGCGAGAACGGTGTGTCGCTGGGCACGTTGGTGGGTTCCAACATCACCAATCCCTTGGTAGCCATCGGCGGGGGTGCCCTGCTCTCCACCTATGCGGTGCCCAACCCATTGATCCAATGGGATCTGCCCTGGGAGACTGTCACGGGCGCTATCCTGTGGGCTATCTTGTGGTTTTCCCGAGGAAGGTTGAAGAAGGTTCACGCCGTATATCTGATCGGCATGTATTTCGTGTATGTTGTTCTGCGTGCCATGTTCTTTTCGGTGGATTATTGATTATTGATGGATGGGAGTTTTGAAGGAAAAAGATTGCTTTCCGCAATCTTTTTTGTTTAATTTACAGCAATCTCCTATGAAAGAGAAAAGATATAATCAATGGAAGAAAATTTCATCAGGAATAGGGAGCGGGCATGTACATTGCAGTGGATGTGGGCGGCACAAATATGCGGATAGCCTTGGTGGATCTTTCGCCGCAGGAGTGCATCATACGATTGGAGTCACGGCCCGTTCCGCAGGATTTTTCTCGCGGGATGGCTGAATTGATGGACTGCATTGCGCAGGTAGCGCAAGGTCAGGAAATCCAGGGAATTGGAGCGTGCTTCCCGGGCATTCTTGACCAGAAGGATATGATCACCACCGCCAACAACCTGCCGGACTGGACCCAAAAGCCCATCAAACAAGCCATTCAGGAGCGCTTTCAGAAGCCTGTCAAACTGGTGCATGATGTGCAAGCCGCCGCTATTGGTGAAGCCCTGTTCGGTGCTGCCAGGCATAGCCACCGCTTTGTGTATTTCATCTGGGGCACGGGAGTTGGCGCAGCCGATATCAAAAAGATTGATGCCAACCGCTATTTTATGTTCTCCTTCGAGAATGGACACCACATCATGGAGTGGGAGGGCAAGCTCTGCAATTGTGGTCAGCGCGGCTGCCCAGAAGCCTACTTGGGTGGCGACATGCTGCGCGCATACTTTGGCAGGGATATGCGTGATGTTGCGGATGATGATGCTGGCTGGGATCTGATCGTTCAAAAAGCTGCTCAAACTATCATCAACACACTTATTTTTCATCCGGTGAGCCTGTTCGTTTTCAGCGGCGGCGTCATTTCCAAACGCCCCTTCTTGCTGGAGCGCGTCCAGCCCATCATGCGTCAAAAACTGGAGTTGTTCCCAATGCCCAAGATGGTGCTGGCTGAAAAAGGCGACCATAGCGCCCTGTTTGGATGCGCTGGCCTTTTTGCGATCGATTTGATCGTGTAAATTTTGTGGTTTTTTTTTCAGATTCGTTATTCGCCAGCGGTTTGTTTTGCGCCTCCACTGCATTCAAATTCAAAATAGAAATGGCTTCCTGTCAACTCTCTTTTAAATAAATCCAAAGGACTCAACAACTGTCCTTTGGATTTAAATTGCGGTAAATATTTTTAATTTGCGCGGTCTTGCATCCCATTGCTATTGAATGCCCCGCCTCGCCCGGCACCCATGTTCCCCGTGCCGGCTTTGAGTATGGCGAGGAATTTCTCGTTTGATAAATACTGAGATTGATACTCTTCGCCGCTCTGCTGATAAAGAGCATTTGTAAAAGCACGCAGGTGGTTTTCAGACCCTCGCAGTAAATTTTCATAGACGCGTTGGACATCAACCTGATAGGTGCGTGCTAGTCTCTCCTGCAGATCAAGGATGTCAATTTCCTCTATCGCAGCGCCCGCCTTTAGCGCTTCCGCTGGGGATTGGTTGCCTTGTGAAACCAATTGATCATAGAGCTGCTGCAGATCGGTGTTTTGGAATTGTCCCAATCCCATACCTTCGCTGGGGTCTTCCATATTGAAGCGGCGGAATAGATTCCGGATTGCATCCATGTGAGATTGTTCACTGGCGGCAATCGACTCGAACAGTGCCAAGTCCCATTTTTCGAACAGCACGGTGTACACATCATGGGCAAGTTTTTCTTCTTCCAGCATGTACGTCAGATCAGAAATCTGTTCAGAGGAAAGAACATCCACAGCGCTTGGAATCTGGGCATTAGATGCGCCGCCTGCTTTGGATGAACCAGATGCTCTCCATGCCTGCGGAGTGGCATTTGGCACAGGAGGGTTGTCTGATGCACTGTCCAGCGCTTCAATAGGTGTAAATGCCAGCATGAATGGCAATGCCGCGATCATAAGGCCAATGAGCATAGTTTTTTTCATCGGTTTTTTCTCCTTTTATTGTTTACCAAAACAACTATAGTTTAGGCTTATAAAGCTGGTGTGTCTGAAAAATGAAGATTCTGTAAAGTTTTTGAACAGCAGCCAAGGCTCCCTTTTTCTTTAAGTATCTGCGAACTGTATAATATGCATAACCATGCAATTTATGACCTTTGTTGATAATGCCGCTCTGCTGCTGGCTTTAAGCCTGATCAGCAGCAATATTCAATTCAGATGGCTGAAAAATGAGTCCCTAAAAAGGATTTTTTTGGGACTCATTTACGGACTTTTCGCCGCTACCGCCATGCGCATTCCGATGGAGTTGGAGCCGGGAGTGATCTTCGATGGGCGCTCTGTGATATTGAGCCTGGCAGGTCTCTTTGGCGGCAGTCTTACTACTTGTATTGCCTGTCTGATCGCAGCGGTCGCGCGCTGGCTGTTGGGCGGTTCGGGTTCCTTTACAGGTATAGGCTCGGTGATCATTTCCGGCATAGCCGGGCTGCTTTTCCGTATTTTTGTGGATGCCAGAAAGATGAAGCTCGGTCTTGGAAAATTGTGGTTGTTTGGTTTTTTGGTGCATCTCATTTTAATAGTGTGGTTTTTCACCCTTCCATTCGATACTGCATTAAACGTAATAAAGTACGTTGCGCCTCCATACTTGCTGGTTTTTCCTCTCGCGACCATGCTGATTGGCGGATTCATGGAAGACCAACGGGAACGCATTGAGATGGAACAAAACTTGGCGGAAAGCGAAAAACGCTATCGCGATCTGGTGCAAACTCTGAATGAAGGGGTATGGGTAATTGACCCTCAGGCAAAAACAGTCTTCGTCAATCCGAAAATGGCTGGCATGCTGGGATATCGTATGGATGAGATGCAAGGCAAATCTGTTTACGATTTTGCCATGCAGAAGGATCACCCCCATCTTAATAAGTTGCTCGATCGGCGTCAGCAGGGTATTAACGAACAGCATGAATTTATTTTTCTGCATAAGGATGGCAGCCAGGTGTTTACCCTGGTGGGCGGCACGCCTTTATTTGACGAGCAGGGCGAATACCAAGGCGCTCTGGCGGGAGTGCAGGATATCAGTGAATTGAAGAAGGTGCAAGCCAAACTGGAGAATCAATCCAAACAGCTCGAGCACATGGTGGAGAACCGTACTCGCGAATTGAAAGACGCCCAAGCTCAGTTGATCCAGGCTGAAAGGCTGGCAGCCTTGGGCGAGGTGGCGGGCAGCGTGGGGCATGAGTTGCGCAACCCTCTGGCGGTGATTTCCAACTCCATTTTCCTTCTCAAGAATTACCTGCCGGAGGTAAAGGACCCTGTTAAAGAATATCTTGAGATGATCGAAAAAGAAACCCGCAGCGCCTCACAGATCATCAATGACCTGCTGGATTATTCACGCATCCAGCCTGGTCAAGATGACCTTGTGAACCTGCCTGCTGTAATTTCAGAGGTGCTGCAAAAATGCTCGCTGCCGCAGAATGTGAGTGTGAAGAACCAGATATCAGTTGATATCCCAGTTGTGAGAGCCAATCAGCAGCAGCTTGAACAGATCTTCTTGAACCTGATCACCAATGCTTGTGAAGCCATGCCGCAGGGCGGTGACTTGTTATTGAAATCATCTATGCGTAAGGGCGCTTTGAGCATTTCCATTCAGGATAGCGGGGTGGGAATTGCGAAAGAAAATCTCGGCAGGGTCTTTCAACCCTTGTACACAACCAAAGCGCGCGGCGTGGGGCTTGGTTTGGCAATCACCAAGAAATTAGCCGATCTCAACAACATCACCATTCGCCTTCAGAGCAAGGTTGGGGTCGGAACTACCTTTTTGCTAGACTTCACATTGTTGAAATCTGGCAAGTAGCCATTCGTTGCTACAAAGCCCATCTATAATTGCTTTATTCCTTACAAGAGGTAAACCCATGCAGAATCATTTGTCGATTGAAGATCCTCAGCAGCTTTTCGCCCTTGATTGGGAAGATTTTTTCCCATTCTATCAATCCTTGCTAAAACAGGAACTGGACGGAAAAATTCTTCTTTCGTGGTTGAAAGATTGGTCGCACATCAGTGAATGGAGCGATGAATATTTCTACCGCCTGTATGTCGCGGTTACCATCGATACGGTCGACCAAAAAATGGAAGCGCGTCGGGAAAAATTCATGCAGCACTTTTACCCCCGCTGGCAGGATGCCGAACAGCGCTTGAAGGAAAAACTGCTGGAAAGCGGTTTGCAGCCACCCGGTTATGAGATTGTCCTGCGCAATATGCGCGCCGAAGTGGGTTTGTTCCGTGAGCAGAACCTGCCGCTTCAGGTCGAGGAAGAAAATTTGAAAAATGAACACGATAAAGTGATCGGCGCGCAAAGCGTGGTCTGGGGTGGGCAGGAGAAAACCGCCCGCCAGATGGAAGTGGTGCTGCGCCAGACCGACCGCGAAAGGCGCCGCCAAGGTTGGGAGCTCTTAGCCCAACGACAGCTTCAGGATCGTTCAACCATCAACGACCACTGGCAGCAATTCATGCGCCTGCGCACTCAAATCGCGGCTAACGCAGGCAAGTCAGACTATCGCGCGTATTGCTGGCAATTTTATAAACGCTTTGATTATACGCCCCAGGATTGCTATGCTTTTCATAAGGCAATCGAAGAAGTGGTCGTGCCGGCAGTGGTGCGTTTGAATGAAAGAAGAAGAAAAGCGCTGGGTTTGAAAAGCCTGCGTTATTACGATCTTTTCGTTGATCCATATAACCGGCCGCAGCTTCAGCCTTTTAAGAATGTGGCTGAACTAGCCCAAAAGTCAGCCGCGGTCTTCCAGCATGTCCACTCCCAATTTGGCGAAGATTTCGAGATCATGCGCTCAGAAGATTTGTTGGATCTGGGCAACCGCAAGCATAAAGCGGATGGAGGTTACTGCGCTGCTTTTCTGCATTCAAAGCGTCCTTTCATTTTTGCCAACGCCGTCGGCATCCATGAAGATGTCGAAACTCTCCTGCATGAAGGCGGGCACTGCTTCCATGCTTTTGAAAGCTTCCGCCTGCCCTTCATCCACCAGTTCAACGAGACTGCCATCCCCTCTGAATTCGCCGAGGTGGCTTCTATGGGTATGGAATATCTGGCTTCGCCTTACCTTGCGCGCGAATTTGGCGGATTCTACTCCAAACAGGACGCTGCTCGGGCGCAGGCGGAGCATCTCGAAACCGATCTGAGTTTTTGGCCTTACATGGCTATGGTGGATGCCTTCCAGCACTGGGTCTATGAACACCCCGACCAAGGCAGCCAGCCTCAGGCTTGCGATCAGAAATGGGTAGAGCTGGAACGGCGTTTCCGGCCGGATATTGATTGGAGCGGTTATGAGGATGTTATGGCGACAGGTTGGCAGCGCAAGGATCATATTCATCAATCCCCTTTTTATTACATTGAATACGGCTTGGCGCTTCTGGGAGCGGTGCAGGTCTGGCGCAACTCTTTGACGGATTATAGTGGCGCGGTGGAGCAATATAAATCCGCCCTGGCGCTGGGCGGTACGGTAAGCCTTCCGCAATTATTCCAGGCTGCTGGGGCGAAATTGGTTTTTGACGCGCGCACGCTGCGCAAGGCTGTGGATTTGATGAACTTAATCCTGGTAAATTATGAATCGGGGTAAATATATCGCATTAACCGGTATGGATTTGGGATTTAATCCGACTATGTACGAACAAAATAAAGATCACTAGCAATAAAAGAAAATTGATCCCTACCAGTAGCCATTTCAAAGGCGTAAAAACCGTTGCCAGCCAAGCGAACACTGGCAGGCGGGTGGGGTAAGCTGCCATCACCGCAGTCGCGCAGATGTTTTCCAGCACATCCAGAATGAGCGCGCCCGCGGGCAGCAGATTTACCCTTCGATCGATGGATTGCTTTTGTGCGCTGCGCCGCAGCAGCCAACTGATGCTGGTAATCAGGAAGAAAGTGTAAACCAGCGGAAAGATCAGGTCGAAGCTGAAGCGCGCCTGCACATAAGCCTGCCTTCCAGCTTCGCCATAGTCCTCTGCCATGTCAAAAAGCTGCTGGCGGGAATAGAAAAAGGAAGTATCTGGGCTTCCGGTTTGGGCGCTGTAGGTCTGCGCTTGGTCAGCCTGGGCAGGCAGTACAAAGACAAGAAAAAGAATGAATAGGACTGTGCTGAACAGCAGCCAACCTAAACGGATTTTCTGGTAAAACCACTCAGATGTCTTTTGGATCATGCTGGTATCTCCGGATTGAGTTTTAGAATAAGAGTATGCAGAAAGCGTGCGATCTCAACCAACAAGTCCACCTCCACCATATCAGGCGTATCCTTGGAGGTATGAGCAATGTCTTTCTCCAATTCTAAAAAATTCATGGTGGTCAGCGCCATGGCAGGTACCTGATTCATGGCAAATACCATATGATCGCTTTGATACCAGGCTTCACCGGCTAGAATGTTGGGATAAGCGGGCAGCAAAGATACAGCTTTTTGCTGCCAGACTGGCGGGCAGTTATAAAACGAAACGGCGCTGGGATGCCCGGCAAAACCGGCTCCATCAACATTGATGGCTAATAAAATTTCATTAAGTTTGCCTTCGTGCGCTCGCAAATAAGCCATTTCCCCGCCCGCGCTGTAATGGTCTTCGCCGTTCATAGCAAGCATCTCCACTGTTAGATTGGGCGGTTTCTCGCGAAGCATTTCAGCCAGAAGCAGCAGCACCACGATCCCGCTGGCATTATCCACCGCGCCGGGCGTGCCTTCCTTGGTATCAACGTGCGCGCAAACCAGCAGGCGTTGAGCAGAGTCGCTGCCCAGGCTTGCCAGAACATTCTCGGCTTTTGAAGGGATTCTCTCCGCTTCTATCTTCAGATTGACCTTATGACCGGCATGCTTGGCAAGTTTATCTCCTTCATGATCGGTCATGTAGGCGGATGGGATATCAAAATCACCATCCTCGATCAGTGGAAAGGGATACAGCGCTCCTGCCAGTTCTGGGTTTCTTCCCGTGGCAGCAACAATGGCCGCCGGCTGTCCGCTTTCCAGCAAACAGATCAATTCTTTATGTTCCTGCGGATTGTAAAAGATGAACTTTTTTGGCATGAGCTGCTCTCGCGCAAGATCGCCCTGTAAGAGCAGAATTTTTCCTCTGAAATCCTTTTCGCGCAGCTCATCCAAACTGGCGGCTGCAACCAACTCGGCGCAACAATCACACGCGGGTGAATAAGGGCTAATGTGGGCATTGAAAATGATGCCGTCCGCAGCCAAATAAATGCTGCCAGTGCGATGGTCCAAGCAGTCAAAAGGCTGCGTGAAGGTTTGCGCTCCCAGATCATCCAGGATACCTTTGAAATACGCGCTGGCTGCCTGATTGCTCGCGCTGCCTACTCGCCTTGAAGGAAATTCCATACAAAATTTATTCAGATAATTCTGCGCCTTGCTTGCCAATTCGGTAATCATGCCTAGCCCTCTTGAATAATTGACGGATTTCGATGAGCATGGAATTATACTCGCTTCATCTAGAGTTAATGGTGATCAAAATCCCTTGGCGCACTGAAACAAACCCTCATTTGGCTGTAAGGTAAAATGATAGATAGCTATGGTACAATCACGCGTTATTTCTTCCCAAGGAGACGCAAACAAATGATCAGTAAATTTCATAAGGTTTTGCCAAACCATTATGATCTGCCAAAACGCATCCAGCGCTTGGGGGAATTGGCTTATAACCTGTGGTGGGTGTGGAACCCCATCGGCTTGCGGTTATACTTGCAGCTTGATCGCCGCCTGTGGGAGAAGGTCAACCATAATCCAATCGCTTTCCTGCATCAGGTAGAGAAAGAAAAATTGGCAGCTGCTGCCAATGATCCTTATTTTCTCGAAGAATATGACCGTATCATGGCGGAATTCGACAGCTACATGTCCAACGGTGATGCCTGGTTCAACCGCCAATACCCTGATTTGAAAAACAGCCAGATCGCTTATTTTTCTTTTGAATTCGGCCTTCATGAATCCATGCCCTTTTACGCAGGTGGGTTGGGAATTTTGGCTGGTGACCATCTTAAGGAAGCCAGTGATTTGGGCTTGCCCTTGATTGGTATGGGGTTCATCTATAAGCAGGGGTATTTCGTCCAGAAGATCACCGAGGACGGTTGGCAGGAAACCAGCAATTACCATTTTGATTTTGAAGAGATGCCGATCATCTCCATTGTGGATGAAACCAATAAACCGGTAACGATCAGCGTGGATCTGCCTGGGCGCAAAGTGATCGCGCGCGTGTGGATGCTTCAAGTCGGGCGCGTTCCGCTATATCTGCTGGATACTGCCATACCCCAGAATCAGCAGCATGACCGCCAGCTGACTTCGCGCTTGTACAGCAGCGACCTGGAAATTCGCATCTCCCAGGAAATATTGCTGGGTATCGGGGGAGTACAGGCGCTGCGTAAATTAGGGTATCAGCCCAATTTGTGGCACATGAATGAAGGCCATTCGGCATTTTTGACCTTGGAGAATGTGCGCGAATTGATCAATCAAGGCTTGTCATTTGAACAGGCCATTGAACAGGTTCGCAAGATCAATATCTTTACCACCCATACGCCTGTTCCGGCTGGCAATGATCAATTCCCGATCTGGTTGATCGACAAGTATTTTCCCAATTACTGGGAAAGCATGCGCCTGACGCGCGAACAATTTATTGAATTGGGCAAACAGGATCAATCTTGGGGGGAAACCTTTAGCATGCCGGTGCTGGCATTGCACCTTTCAGAGCGTTGCAATGCTGTTTCTGAACTGCACGGCATGGTTGCGCGCAATATGTGGAATTTCCTCTGGCCGGATCGCAGTGAGCAGGATGTGCCCATCCAACACATCACCAATGGTGTTCACATGGGTTTCTGGCTGGCTCGGCGTATGCGGCTTCTGTTTGACCGCTATTTCGGTATGGACTGGATGGAGCGCTTGGATGATCCGGATTTATGGACGCGCGTGGAACAGATCCCGGACATGGAATTATGGGATGTGCGCCGGCACTTGAAACGCAAATTGATCAACTACGCCATCGAAAGCGCGCGCGACCACTGGCAGAGTGGCAAGCGCTCTGCCCCACAGGTGATTGTGGATGGTGTCATGCTGGATCCATACTCGCTGACTATCGGGTTCGCGCGCCGCTTCGCTACCTACAAACGAGCAGACCTGCTGTTCTCAGATTATGACCGCCTGCTGCGCCTGATCAATAATAAGGATATGCCCATTCAGATTATCCTGGCTGGCAAAGCCCATCCAGCCGATGAGCCTGGAAAACTTTTGATTCAAAAAGTCTATCGCGCCGCCAAAGACCCGCGCAGCGCTGGTCGCATCGTGTTCTTGGAAGATTATGATCTGAACATTGCCCGGCTATTAGTGCAGGGCGTTGATGTTTGGCTGAATACTCCCCGCAGACCTAATGAAGCTTCAGGTACTTCGGGTATGAAAGCTGCCATCAACGGCACCTTGAATTTTTCCGTCCTGGATGGCTGGTGGCGGGAAGGTTTTAATGGCAGCAACGGTTGGGCTATTGGGGATGATGTGGATCATGAAAATGCCAACCAGCAGGATGAGCTGGATGCTTTGAGCATGTACAACACGCTCGAGAATGAGATTATTCCGATGTATTATCAAACCCGTTCCATGGGCGACGCCTCCCCGGATTGGATCGCTAAGGTCAAGGAGAATATGCGTTCGCTTTCCTGGCAGTTCAATACCAAACGCATGCTCAAGGAATATGTTCAGAAAATGTACTTGCCCGCTTTGGCAAATGGCGGTCCTCAAAAAAAGTAAAGGAAATTTGAAATGGAAGTGTTTTTAGCTACTCAAAATATCTGGCTGGTTGCATTAATTATCTTTATCGTGCGCGTCCTCAATATGGCTCTAGATACCATCCGCATGCTGACCGTTGTGCGCGGTATGCGTACCATCACCTGGATCCTGGGTGTGCTGCAGACTATCTTGTTCGTGGTCGCCTTGGGAACTGTGCTGAATGACCTGAATAATCCTATCAAGATCATTGCCTATTCGGTCGGTTTTGCTACGGGCAATGTGATCGGCATGATGATCGAAAAGCGCTTGGCTTTCGGTTTCGTCAATATGACGATTGTCAGTTCCCTGAGAGGTCAGGAATTGGCAGAAAAGTTGCGCAAACAAGGGCACGCGGTGACCGAAATCCCGGCGCGTGGAAAAGATGGCAGTGTTGAGATTCTGGAATGCAGCGTCCAGCGCAAATTCGCGCAGGATGTTCAAAAAACTGTTCTGGAGTGTGACCCCAGCGCATTCATCACTTCGCGTGATATCCAGAGGATCTGGCGCGGCTACTGGCGGGATTGAAACTTCATCCTAAGAGACCAGGCGTGCAATCCCGGTCTTTTTTTATCATGCTGAATATGACATCCTGCCGCTTCTGCTTCTTCAGCCACGCAATAAGCGCAATGCTTTAGCGAATACTTCTCATCACCCCGCCAAACATGCCGCCCCCGAATCCTCTCATACGGATATCCCCGTTGAATTCTGTTCCTGTGCTTGCTAAGACTGCCACCTGGTCACCCTCTTGAATATCCTCAGATGCAATCTCCGTGTATAGGTCTGTAGAAGCACCGCTAGCCACAGGGATCATGGTTAGGCTGCCATCTTTATCTACCAGTGACACAATACTTGTTCCATCCTCCATATGGGTGATCGCTTGGTTGGGTACCAGCAGGGCATTCTCGACTTGATCGGTGATAATGGAAACAACCGCTGTGAATCCGGGTTTGACCAACTCATCCGGGTCCACCATCAATATCTCAATCCCAAACTGCACGACGCCGTTGTCATCCTCGCTGCCAGCACCCGAAATGGATTGTACAAATCCATGGTAGGTTTTGTCGGAAATCGCATCGAAGGTGATTGTTGTGCTCTGGCCTACCTCTAGCTTGTTTATTTCAGCTTGGGAGACTTTGACCGCTATGATCAAAATGTCAAGGTCATCCAGGCGCAGCGCCTCCGTATCTTCGCTTACCACTTGCCCCGGAACTGCGCTGATGGAGGTGATGGTTCCACTGAAGGGGGCAATGATTTTTGCTTGATTGATAACATTCTGCTGGATCTGCACTGCAGCTTGGGCTGCATTGATCTCATTGTTTTGATCGACATACCGGTCATATGCCACACGGGCTTCTGCCACTGTAGCAGCCTGTTGGTCATATTCTATGAAGTCTGTTTCGACCGGAATGTCAAAAGGTATCGAAAGGATCTGGTTGAGCGCGCGCAGCAGACTATCCCGTTTGACTTTGCCTTTCTGCAAAGCTTCATATGCCGCAGCCCGCTCAGGGTCACGCTCATCGAGCATTTTGACTTCGTTATATGCTTCCTCTAAATCCCAAACTTCTTCACGAGCAGCATAATAATTGGCTCGCACCGCGTCAATTCTTTTCTCCGGCGAACGTCCGTAATTCCAAGCCAATTTATCAGCATGCTTGTTGATCAGCATCTTTTCTTGGTACGCCAGATCGTTGAGCACATCTTGATATTGTGAATCCGCGTTGGTCGCCAGATCCAGTTCATATTGGGCTTCCAGCAAGGATGCATGCGCATCTAAAATTTCCGCTTCCTGGGAAGAGGATTCCAATTCCATCAGAATAGCGCCTTCATCAACATGATCTCCTATTTCAACGTCAAAGGCGCTTACCACTCCGTTGGTGTTCCAAGTTAACACTGCTGAGGGTTTTGCTTCGACTGCGCCATACGTTTCAATGGTTTGTGTAATGGAACCCCGCGTAACAGTTGCAACCTGTATTTGTGAACCTTGGCGGTTGGTTTGTCTGTTGGAATTGATCCACAAGCAAATCAAAGTGATCGCGAAGAGAACAAAAGCGCCAATCCAAATCGTCTTTTTCTTGCGAATCAGAAAGGGTTTTTGTGTTAGGTTTCTTTCCTTTTTCATTTGATATATTTCCATTCCAACAACGCCCAGTTCCTCATTCGGTCCTCAAAGCTTCCACAGGCTCCAGTTTAGAAGCTCGGTTGGCAGGATAGATTCCAAACAGCAGGCCAATTGCCAATGAGAACAGCACTGCCAGAAGAACAGAATCAATCGTTATGACCGGATTGAGCATAAAACTGGAAGCGGATGCAATATTCTTGATGATCAGTGTCAGCAGCCAAGCCAGCAGAACTCCCAATACGCCTCCCGTCAGACCGATGATCAAGGATTCAACCATGAATTGCATAAGAATATCCCGGTTGCGCGCTCCCACCGCCTTGCGCAAACCGATTTCCTTTGTCCGCTCAATGACCGATACAAGCATGATATTCATGATCCCTATGCCTCCTACCAGGAGCGAGATCGCGGCGATACCGCCTAGGAATACCGTCAGTACTCCGGTGATGGAAGTGGCAGCTTCGGTCATGGTTTCCTGCGAAAAGATACTGAAGTCATCATCCTCGCCTGTGTGTATCTTATGACGGGAACGTAGAATTGAAGAAATTTCAGTAATCGCGCTAGAAATGGCATCTGAATTCACAGCGGAAACCGAAATGAGGTTGACTTCATCCTTGGCGCTGGTGCGTGCCATCAAGCGCGAAAGTGCGGTGGTCAAAGGCACGATGACCTGGTTGTCAGCAGAACCAATCGAAGTTCCGCCCGAGGTTTCCAGAATACCAACCACCTCATATAGGTTATTTCCAATACGAATCTTCTCTCCTAAAACCCCAATATCCGACCCAAATATTTCTTCCACCACGTCACTGCCTAAAATCACAATGGTCGCGCGACTGTCAATATCTGCTTGTGTGATGAAACGCCCCGATGCGACCGCAGTATTGCGCACGATTGCGTAATCGGGGGTAACCCCCAGGATCGTGGTGGATGTGCTCTCTCCGCCATAAATGACCTGCATGCTGGTTTGTACGGAAGGTGCTACCGCCATCACCGAAGGCGCTCCGCCCGATTCAACGATCGCTTGTGCGTCAGCCAGGGTGAGTGGTTGCGGGTTGCTGTTTTCATAAGCTCTGGATACATAGATCAGATTGGTGCCCATTGACTCGATTGAACTGGTTATCGATGAAGAAGCGCCCTCTCCGATCGCGATCATGGATACTACCGCAGCCACCCCGATCACAATACCCAGCATGGTTAAAGCTGTGCGTAATTTGTTAACACTTAAGCTCTCTAAAGCTTCTTTCAAAAATCGCCAGCTATTCATTTTCCACTCTCCCATCCAGAATTCGTACGGTCCGCTGTGTCAACTCGGCAATTCTGGGGTCATGCGTCACAATGATCAATGTAACCCCGCGCTCTTTATTTAAGCTAAGCAAGAGCTCCATGATTTCTTTGCCGGAATTTGAATCCAGATTGCCAGTGGGTTCATCCGCCAGGACTATGGCAGGATCATTGACCAGGGCGCGTGCAATGGCAACGCGCTGCTGCTGGCCGCCGGACATTTCAGACGGCTTATGCTGCATGCGATCACCCAGTCCAACCCTCTCTAATAATTCTTCGGCAATTTGCTTCGGATTGGCGTGTCCATTATCACGGTAACGCAGTGGCAGCATGACATTTGTTAACGCGCTTGAACGTGCCAGCAGGTTATAGGTTTGGAATACAAATCCTACCTGTCTGTTGCGGATTTGTGCTAACTGGTCATCTGTCAAATCAGCCACATTTTCTTTGTTGAGCATATACGTTCCGCTGCTGGGACGATCCAGACAGCCTAAGATGTTCATCAGGGTTGACTTGCCTGACCCTGAAGGTCCCATGATGGCAATGATTTCTCCCTTTCGAACCTGCATGGATAATCCGCGCAAGGCATGCACTTCTACTAACCCCATTTGGTAGGTTTTTACCAAATTTTGTACCTCGACGACATTTCTTTTCATTTTTTCCTTCCAGGTTCTTGTTATCGCTTCGGCATCTCTGCGGGGGATTGACCGCCTGCGCCGCCACCGGGACCTTGCATCATCATTCCAGGTCCAAACATGTCGCTTTCGCTGGAAGAATATAATACGACCTGTTCTCCCTCCTCAATTTCACCGCTGATAATTTCCGTGTAGAGATCCGAGCTTGCGCCAACTTCAACCTTCACCAGTGTGTTCTCACCTACTCTCTGATAGATTTCAACCATGGTGGAACCATCCCGGCTGATGATAGCATCGTTGGGAACCAGCAATGCATCTTCAACCTGACTGGTGATGATGCTGACCACTGAAGTAAATCCGGGTTTAACCTGTGTATCCGGTTCTTCCACTTTAACCCAAACCGAGAATTGCACCACACCATTGCTATCTTCAGTGCCCGCAGTGGCAATGGAATCCACAAAACCGGAATACTCTTTGTCAGCTATGGCATCAAACGTAATAACTGCCTTTTGCCCAACCATGACCTTGTTAATATCCACTTCAGAAATGGATACATTTACCATCAGGCTCTCTAAATTATCCAATCGGATGGCTTCATCCCCACTCGCAACCAATTCCCCTGCTGCCGATTCTATGGATGTTACTGTTCCGTCAAAAGGCGCTGTGATCTTGCCGGTGTTTATCGTGTTTTGCAATGCCTGCACGGATGCTTCCGCTGCTGCAATTTCATCATCCTGATTGAAGTAACGCTGATAGGCAACGCGCGCTTCTTCAACAGCTGCTAATCCCAGGTCGTACTCAATGAAATTGGTCTCCACGCCGTAATCGTAATAAACACCCAGCAGATTGTTCAAATTACGCAATGCTTTGTCGCGCGCTTCAATGGCTGTTTTTCTTTCATCGTAAGCGGCAACTTTCTGTGGATCATCGCTTTCGAGATCAGACAATGCGTTGTAAGCGATCTCTTTCTCCCAAACCACCTGTTTGGCATCGTAATATGCCGAGCGGACAGCATCAATGGCTTCGTCCGAAGCTCCTTTTCGATTGTAATAATCGCGGTCCGATTTATACTGCCTGAGTGCGTATTCTGCGTCTGCTAGGGTCTGGGTTGCGTTGTAAAGGTCAGTGTTGGTTTTTTTAAGATTCTCAAGCGTGACCTGGGCATCCAGCAGGCTGGCCTGTGCCTCAAGAATCGCTGAGTCCAACGAGTCATCCGTGAGGGTCATCAGCACATCGTCCTTGGAAACCTTATCCCCCACTTTCACTTCGAAACCATCGACAATGCCGGCTGATTCCCAGGTTAGCGTTGCCGAAGGGACAGCCTGCAATGTGCCAACCACATCAATCGTCTCCGTGAGTGAGCCGCGAATCACCTCGCCATATTGAATGTCTGTCTCATCGCCTTGGGGGTTGGATAGCAACGGCAGAATCGTACTTGCCAGGATAGCAATTACCAGCAATCCGCCAAGTGCCCAAACGAGTTTTTTCTTTGAAAGATAAAAATTAATCACTTTTTTCTTTACATTTTCAATATCCATTTTGATCAAACTCCTAAAGAATTTTCTTGTTAGATTTCTCACAATTTCAGATTTGAATCTTACTCATACCCGCTTGAAAAAACACGTGTGCCCAGTAAAAAATGCGCGTGAATGATGTCACGCTCAGATATGACTGCCCTCACCCGTTCGCATTCCTCATCTTGTGTTAAGATGCAGGTATGTGGAACCAAAAAATTGATCTGCGCGTGATCCAAATCCTGCGCTGGTCGATCATCGTTCAGATCATTTTCCTCTTGCTCAGTTCCTTCTCGCCCAGGTTGTCCCTGCGGGAAGGGCAATTTGTGTTTGCAGATACAGATTATCTCTCCTTGGTCTCTATAGCCATGATGGCTGTGATTCTCCTCTTGATATGGATGCCGCGCATTGAACAGCGCATCACGCGGCGGGCATTCCTTGCGATCTTATATTCGATCGCCCTGATCACGATCTTTTCGCGTCATATTTTTTCCTTTTCAATTGGCCGCCTTATTCCTAACGCTTCACCTGGTTTGTTTCGCTGGGATGCTATCTTCTTTTTGATCATTCCTCTGGTGTTTATTGCTTGGCAGTTCTCATCGCAGCATGTCATTTACTATGCTTTGGTGGTTCTGCTTGCAGATTTTTTGCCCCTGCTCTTCGATCCTAACCGTGGCAATCTGGTTGCCTTTAACGAAATGCTTGATCCAAAATATAAGATCAGTATAATCATTAATCGTCCAGATGTGGATATTATTTTTATGGTGGCAGATTTCATGGGCAGCTTTGCCCGCAGCGTTATTCTTGTGATCGTTGGCTGGATCGAAAATAGCCTGGTTACTGTACAACGCAGCCAACATGCGCAGTTGGTCGCAGCGAACGCAAAACTGCAGAAATACGCCTTGACCAGCGAAAAGCTGGCTCAGACCCAGGAACGCAACCGTTTGGCACGTGAGTTGCATGACACGCTGGCGCATACTCTCAGCAGCAACTCGGTCCAACTGGAAGCTGTCAAAGCCCTGTTTGATCGCAGTCCTGAAGAAGCCAAGCGGATGCTGACGCAAACACTGGAAAGCACTAAAAAAGGCTTGAAAGAAACGCGCCGCGCTTTAGTGGACCTGCGTTCATCAGAACTGGAAGCCTATGGATTGACTCAAGCGATCCGTAATCTGGTCTCGTCTGCTGCTGAACGCGGTGGATTCAAAACAGAATTCCACCTCGAGAAAGGTTTGGATATGCTTCCGGACGAAATCAGCCACAGCCTTTATCGCATCATTCAAGAAGCGGTTGAAAACATTTTGCGCCATTCAAATGCAACCGAGGTTGAGGTTAGCTTATTTTCGCAGGGAGAAAAGATGAAACTGAT
Organism: uncultured Pelolinea sp.; assembly: GCA_964451805.1. Classification (GTDB taxonomy): domain Bacteria; phylum Chloroflexota; class Anaerolineae; order Anaerolineales; family Anaerolineaceae; genus Pelolinea. The sequence goes on from CAYVJI010000007.1 coordinate 35,192, forward strand.
CGTTGCGGATAACGGGAGAGGCTTCGCTTTGAGCAATATCCAGAAGGGCAATTTAGGAATTCGTGGCATGCGTGAACGCATTGAAATGCTGGGTGGAACTTTCGAGGTTGTCAGCCAGGTGAATCAGGGTACGCAGATTTCAATACTGATTGGGATGGAGTATGATCAAGATCATCATCTGTGACGATCAAGAAGTAGTCTGTCAGGGATTAAAAGCTATTCTGAGCACTTCTCCTGACCTCGAAGTGGTGGCAATTGCCAATAACGGCGCGGAAGCATTGGAAAGGCTCGCTGCTCAATCGGCAGATGTTGTCCTGATGGACTTGAAAATGCCCGTCATGAATGGCATTCATGCAACCAAAGAAATCAAAGAACAATACCCTCAAACCAAAGTATTGGTGCTGACCACCTATGATGCGGATGCCTGGTTATTTGACGCTATTCGCAATGGTGCTGATGGTTATCTATTGAAAGACACCTCACGCGAAGCGTTGATTCAAGCGATTCAAGATATTGCCTCAGGCAACACTCCAGTCGATACCAAAGTAGCCGGAAAACTCTTTCATCAATTGGCTAAGCAAATCGTCCCAGGTGATACAACCATCGGCGAAAATTTATCCCAACGCGAAAAAGAAATTCTCAAGCTCATCGCTCAGGGCTTGCCCAATGCCGAAATTGCGCATACGCTGTTTTTGTCCGAAGGAACTGTGCGGAATTATGTCAGTTCGATCCTGGAAAAATTGGAAGTGGATGATCGCACCCAAGCTGCCGTTGTTGCCTTGCGCTATGGGTTAGTAGATTAGAAACACTGCCAAAGAGGTATAAAAAACCTCTCGCGGTTTTTTTATATACGTAACGATCTCCGGTTAGAATAAGGGCATGAACTCTGATGCGTATGATGATTTCAGCCAGGATTACGACCTTTTTGTGGATTGGCATTCGCGCTTGGCAGCCGAGATGCCCTTCATCCAGCAATACCTCCAGCAAATAAGAAAGCAATCCCAGAATCCGCCGTCCATTCTGGATGCGGCTTGTGGCAGCGGCATGCATGCTATTGAATTAGCTCGGCAAGGTTGCTCGTTATATGCGGCTGATCTCAGCCCGCGCATGATTGATAAAGCCCGGCAAAACGCGGAAAATGCTGGGGTGAAAGTTCTGTTTAAGGTTTGTGCTTTCGGAGACCTTGCAGCTCAATTTACCAATGAGGTCAATTTCCCATTCGATCTCATCCTCTGCTTGGGCAATTCTCTGCCTCATCTTGTTTCTCTGGAAAGCATTCATTGCGCCCTGGCGGACATGGCAGCCTGCCTGAAAACAGGGGGCTTCCTTATCCTGCAGAATCGCAACTTTGACGCCGTTCTGCGCGGACGAACGCGTTGGATGGCACCTCAATCGGCATGGAAAGATCATCAAGAATGGATCTTCCTGCGTTTCTACGATTTCGATGCGGACGGTTTGATTACGTTTAATATCATCCGACTTAATCGTCGGACAGAAGAAAAATGGTCTCAGCAGGTCTCTGCTACTCGCCTGTTTCCTCTGCGGCAGGCTGAATTGCTTGAGCTTCTCAACGATACTGGGTTCGTGGATATCCGCAGTTTCGGTTTCATGGGCAAGGAAGAGTTCAAGCGAAAATCGAGTGAGAATCTGGTGGTAGTTGCCCGCAAAGGTTAATAGGATAATTTTTGTCTTATTTATCAAACTAATGATATAATCGCGCTATGCTCAAGCGACTTATGGCCATCGGCAAAATCCTCCTGTTATTGCTGATCCTGGCAAGCATATTGTTCTACTTCAATCCATCCTTTCAAGAAAAGGTTTCCTGGCATTTAAATCAGTGGCTGGGACGGCTGCGTACTTGGTTGCATCCCCCGCAGACCGTATCATTTTCCTCTGGAACAGGGGAACCTGCTGATGCTTCCGCCTTGCCGGATGAGCTCTTGGCTGATACCTCATCTGAAGAGCTGGCAAATTCGAACGCTGTGGCAGCCGAATCAAGCCTCAAACCGCTTCCCCAGGCGTATTCTATTGCAGGCGGAAATTATTTTTCGCAATCAGGACATATGAATTATTGTGGCCCATCCGCCTTGGCAATGCTGCTCTCCTATTGGGATTGGGAAGGCACCCACGATGATGTCGCCAGGGGGGTGAGAACCTATAACAAAGATAAAAATATCATGCCATATGAATTGGAAGAATTCACCGAGAATGAGGTCGGGTTGGGCATGATTGTACGCGTGGGAGGCAGCTTGGAGACTCTCAAACGTTTGATTTCAGCCGGCTTCCCGGTCATCGTGGAAAAAGGTCCCCTATTCCGCGACATTCAATACAACATCACTTGGATGGGGCATTATCAGGTATTGAGCGGTTATAACGATCAGGAGGATTTTTTTATCGCGCAAGATCCTTACATTGAACCCAATTTCCAGCAATCCTATGAAAGCTTGATCGAAGAATGGCGATCATTCAATTATCTGTATCTGGTAGCTTTTCCACCTCATTTGGAAAATGATGTTCTAAACCTGCTTGGCGATGATGCGAATGAAGAGCAGAATTACCGCAATGCGTTAAAAATCGCTCAGGATGAAATCTATCAACTGAATGGCGTAGATCAATTTTTCGCCATGTTCAATTACGGCAGCAACCTAGTAAAGTTGCGCGATTATAGTGGGGCTGCCAAAGCCTACGATCAAGCCTTTATCCTTTATGATTCTCTCCCAAAAGATACCACCGTCCCCTATCGAATTCTATGGTACCAAACCGGTCCTTTCCTGGCGTATTACTACACCGGCCGCTACCTTGATGTGATCGAAAAAGCCACCAAGAATTCAATCGAGATGGTGCGAGATAACGAACCCGCATTGGAAGAAAGCTTTTATTGGCGGGGAAGAGCAAAGATCGCTATTGGAGATAAAGACGGCGGCATCAAAGACTTCCACACCTGCCTGGATTTGCACCGCGATTTTCAGCCATGCGTAGATGAGCTGAATGATCAAGGAATATTCCTGGATTAGTCCCCTTCCACCTATTTAAACCTTTTCCTTTTGGATCATTGTTTTAAGAAAAGCAAAGAAGTACCCTGCTCAAATTCGCATTTTGTAGTGAGCCCAATCAAACCAAAAGCCATTAGAATTATTGCTAAAGATATGCCGCACAACCGAGCAAAAATCCGAAATATTGCCATTTTGATCCTTCTCTGCTGTTGTCTGTTTGCCCAGCAGCAGCCTGTTTTTGCGCAGAGCAGCCTGAATATTCATCTGGAACCGCCCGATCTCAGCCAGTTTCCAAAAATTTCCCTTTTCCTGGATGTGAACGACAGCCAGGGCAAGTTCATTTCTGGAATGGGTTTGGATAATTTCAGCGTGTTTGAGGATGGCTTTGAACGCATCGTAAATGAAGTCCAGGAGTTGGAACCCGGTTTGCATACCATTCTGGCGATCAACCTGGGTGCAACCTTGAGCAACCGGCCAAACACTTCCATCCCAACACGCTATGAAGAAACCATTTATGCCATCGCGTCTTGGCTCAATACCCTCGAAAGCCAAGCGCCAAACCAATACAGTTTCACCAGCAATGATGGCGTTTTGGTAGAGAATTCCCAAGAAAAAAATTCTTTCACCGATATTCTTCAAACGTACAAGCCCAATCTGTTCAACTATCAACCCGACCTGGTCAGCCTAACCAAGGCATTAGATCTGGCCGCCAAACCGAACCTGATCGCCCAGAGTAAACAAGCGATCCTATATGTCACACCTCTGCCGTTGGATCAGGACTTGAATGTGATTTCATCCCTGCAGGTACGCGCTGCAGAGATCGGTGTGCCGGTGCATGTCTGGCTGGTTGCTCCCGCCACCGCCGCGAATGCACCCGCCGTCCAGTATCTCAGCCAACTGGCTGGCGGAACAGGCGGCTCTTTTCTTTTCTTCAGTGAAGGCAGTCCTACTCCAGACGTGGAAACCTACGTGGGTAGTTTGCGCAGAACTTACCGACTACGTTATACCTCCTCAGTCAGTCAGAGCGGCAGCCACCGTGTGCGCGTTTCTACCCGTTACGGCAACTTAAGCGCAGAGACACCTGATACCAATTTCTCAATTACATTGAATCTGCCGAGCGCAACCCTGATCAATCTGCCCGAAGAAATCAAACGAGAATATGTAGAGAGTACTGTAGGGGGAGGGAAGAGTCTGCAGCCTACGGTCACCACCTTGCAGGCTCTCATTACTTTCCCTGATGGTTATGAGCGTCAATTGAAGGCAACGCGGTTATATGTTGATGGGGAAATCGTTGCAGAAAAT
>CAYVJI010000008.1:0-1187 GCA_964451805.1 uncultured Pelolinea sp.
AAGATGGAAATGCACTCCGCTTCGAAACCGATCATCGATGAGGAAAAGTGCGTTTCCTGTGGTATGTGCATTCGTTATTGCCCAGAAAAAGCCATTGCGTACAACAAAAACCTGAATGCCCAGATCGATTACAAGAAATGCATCGGCTGCGGGCAGTGCGTAGCGAGCTGCCATTATGGCGCTGCTAAAGCAGTATATGACCAATCCGCCCAACTGCTCAACGAAAAAATGGCTGAATACGCTTTTGCGGTCCTGAAAAACAAACAGCATTTCCATATTAACTTTATGATGAATATCTCACCATACTGTGATTGTTGGGATTACAATGACCAGGCGATAACGCCGGATATTGGCATTGCAGCATCATTTGACCCAGTCGCGCTCGATCGGGCTTGCGTTGATCTGGTCAACGCGGCACCTGCGATACCCGACAGCAAGCTTTTTGACAATGGGGATTATAAGGATGGAGAAGATAAATTCCTGCACGTGAATCCAAACGTGCATTGGAAAGACTGCCTGCAGCATGCGGAAGAAATCAAGCTGGGTACGCAGCAATACAAACTTATTCAAGTGAACTAAACCTGCCTAGAAACCTTTATGATCTATCCGCTAACACCATTTCTGAGCAATCCTTGTGGCAGCAAATATTTGATGGACAAATAATTATTGCGATACTTTCTGATGGATTTCAATCATCTTAGCCGTTGGCTCATATATCTTGGAACGAGTTTGGTCTGCATAGGATTTCTTGTTTGGCTGTTCAATAAATTTTTGCCAATGAAAAATACCCCGGGTACTTTGAAGATCCAAATAGGAGGATTAACCTGCATTTTTCCAATCCTCGCATCTATTTTGGGGAGCATCATTCTCACGCTTGTTCTCAACATCATTTCACGCCTGATAAATAAATAGAATCCTTTGGATTAATACAACGCTAATGGTTTGGATCATTGTCTTTTCGTACAATAATCAGAAAGGTGCGAAATGAAAAATAAACATCAATTCATCATCGTGGGTGGGGGCATGGCGGCGGATGCTGCCGTTGATGGCATTCGGGAAACAGATATGGATGCTTCCTTATTGATGATTTCGGAAGAATCTTTTCTGCCATATAACCGTCCGCCTTTATCCAAAGCTTTATGGAAGGATGCCGGTATGGAAAAGATCTGGCGCCAGACCGACCAAAA
>CAYVJI010000008.1:1287-4938 GCA_964451805.1 uncultured Pelolinea sp.
GGCGCAGGAATCGGAGGAAATTTATTCCCGCAGGATATGATTGAATTCCTGAACGCTTATTACCTGCAGAAAGGTGTGCAGATCGCCGCACATGCGCAGGTCATAGACGTTTTGAGAGAGAATGATTCGTATCGGCTTCTATTAAAAACCGGAAAAGAATATTACTCAGATGCAGTTGTGGCTGGGATCGGATTGCTGCCCGAAACTGAATTGGCAAAGCAGGCTCAATTGAAAATCAGTGACGGCATTGATGTGGATGAATTCCTGCAAACGAGTTTTCCAGATATCTATGCTGCGGGCGATAATGCCAATTTTTATAATCCGACCCTGCAGAGACGAATTCGGGTGGAACATGCAGATAACGCCAATGCCATGGGCAGAACCGCTGGGCGGAATATGGCGGGAGACAAACAGAAGTATGACTACCTGCCATTTTTTTATTCCGACTTGTTTGAATTGGGATATGAGGCTGTAGGTTTGCTGAATAACCAATTTGAGATCATAGAAGATTGGCAGACGAAACATGAAAAGGGTGTGTTGTACTATCTGCAGAACGATCAGCTCGTTGGAGTGCTGCTTTGGAACGTTTGGGATAAGATTGAGCATGCTCGAGAGATGATCATGCAGAATAAAGTAAATGACCCTAAGCAACTGATAGGCAAGATCAAATAGGAAATAACGATTTCTTTTGGGGGTTTTGTTGGTATGGTAAAATTTTTTCTTAGCGTTTTTTTAGTAATTATCTAGTCTTCGGAGGATGAAATGGCAGAAAAGAAATGGGTTTATCTTTTCAACGAGGTTGAAAAGGCAGAGCAGTATGCTGGATCTTGGGATGGCGTGCGCGGTTTATTGGGGGGCAAGGGTGCCAACCTAGCAGAAATGACACGCATCGGCGTGCCTGTACCGCCTTTCTTTACAGCAACGACAGAAGCGTGCAATGCTTATCTGGCTGAGGGCAATAAATACCCTGAAGGTTTGTGGGAGCAGATGATGGACGCTCTGGCAGAAGTTGAAAAAGCGTCGCAGAAAAAATTCGGCGATCCTGGGAATCCTTTGCTGGTTTCTTGCCGTTCTGGGGCGAAAATGTCGATGCCGGGAATGATGGATACTGTTCTGAATATAGGATTGAATGATAAAACGGCAAAGGGCATGGTTGAGTTGACCGGCAACGAGAGATTTGTCTATGATTCTTACCGGCGCTTGATTTCCATGTTCGGCTCAGTCGTGCTGGATATTCCTGATGAAGCTTTTGAGAAAGTGCTGGATGCGAAGAAAGAAGAAAAAGGAATCACCGCTGATACAGACCTGACTGCAGATGATTTGAAGGATCTGGTGGAGAAATTCAAGGCAGTGGTAAAGCAGCAAAAAGGATTTGATTTTCCACAAGATCCGCGCGAACAGGTGCGTTTGGCTACTGAAGCGGTATTCAAATCCTGGAACGGCAAACGGGCGATCGATTACCGTAAAGCTGCCGGAATCGCAGATGACTTGGGCACGGCCGTGAATATCGTCACCATGGTGTTCGGCAATACCGGCTGGGATTCGGGAACGGGTGTGGCGTTTACGCGTGATCCTTCCACTGGCGAGAAAAAATTATATGGCGAATACCTGCTGAACGCTCAAGGGGAAGATGTGGTGGCTGGCATTCGCAACACGGACAAAATTGAGAATATGGTTGAGAAATTGCCTGATGCCTATCACCAATTTCTGGATATCACTCACAAGTTGGAACAGCATTATAAGGACATGCAGGATGTTGAATTCACCATCGAGAATAAACGCTTGTGGATGCTGCAGACCCGGAACGGCAAACGCACGGCAAAAGCGGAAGTCAAGATCGCGGTAGACATGGCTAACGAGAGATTGATCAGCAAAGAAGCGGCAGTCATGCGCGTTACCCCTACACAGGTGGATACTCTACTGCATCCCCAGTTCATGGGAGACACGAAAGAACTCGCCAAAAAAGAAGGCAAGCTGTTCGCCACCGGCGTCAATGCTTCACCCGGAGCAGCGGTTGGACAAGTGTATTTTGACGCGGATACCGCGGAGAAAATGGCAAAAGAAGAACACCAGCAGGTCATCATGGTGCGGCCTTTCACCAAGCCGGATGATGTGCATGGCATGCTGGCAGCCAAGGGAATTTTAACCAGCGAGGGCGGCGCTACATCGCACGCTGCGGTGGTAGCCCGGCAATTCGGCGTACCATGCATTGTGGGCGCTTCCATGATGAAAATTGACCTAGACAAGCGCGTGATGGCATCCAATGGTGTTACGGTCAAAGAAGGGGAGTGGATTTCCATTGATGGTTCCTCCGGTGAGGCGTTCATCGGCAAATTAGATATGTCCGCTCCTTCACTGGAAGAACAAACTGATTTGCTTACCCTTTTGAGTTGGGCGGATGAGATTTGCGCCAAACCGGGCACTCGCCAGGTGCCGGAAGGGTGGCCGAGCGCGGGACTGCAAGTGTGGGCAAACGCCGATTATCCCAAGGATGCACAACGAGCGCGATCCTATGGCGCGAAAGGAATTGGCCTCTGCCGCACCGAGCACATGTTCTTTGAACAAGCGCGGCTGCCGATCGTGCAGCGTATGATTCTAGCAGAGACATCTGAAGAGCGTGTGAAGGCACTGAACGAATTGCTGCCCCATCAGCGCGCGGATTTTGAAGGGCTGTTTGAAGCTATGAATGGATACCCGGTCATCATCCGTCTGATTGACCCACCACTGCATGAATTCCTACCCTCCGAAGAAGTGCTGCTTGAAGAGGTCATAACCATGCGCGTGAAAGGGGAAACGCAGGGCCTGGCTGAAAAAGAAGCTTTATTGGCAAATGTTCAAGGGATGCATGAATCAAATCCAATGATGGGTCTGCGCGGCATCCGTCTGAGCATCGTCATGCCGGAAATTGTGGAAATGCAGGTGCGTGCGATTTTTGAAGCAGCCGCTAATATGACCTTGAAGGGCGTGGTTGCCAAACCCGAAGTGATGATCCCGCTGACCGGGCATGTCAATGAACTGCACCACATTCAACCGCGTTTAATGGAAATCGCGAAACAGGTTATGGAAGAGAAAAAGGTGGAATTCTCTTATAAGTTCGGCACGATGATTGAAATTCCGCGCGCGGCATTGACGGCTGGAGAAATCGCCGAAGTGGCAGAATTCTTCTCATTCGGCACCAATGACCTGACACAAATGACCTTCGGATACAGCCGCGATGATGCGGAACGCAACTTCTTGGTAACCTATGTCGAAGCAGGCATTCTGCCCAAGAATCCCTTCCAGACCGTGGATACGGATGGCGTTGGACGCCTGATGCAGATGGCAGTCAACGAAGGCCGCGCGGTAAGGAAAGACCTGGAAGTGGGAATTTGCGGTGAACACGGAGGTGACCCCGCTTCCATCGAATTCTGCCACAAGATCGGACAGAATTACGTCAGCTGTTCACCTTTCCGAGTTCCAGTGGCACGTTTGGCGGCAGCGCACGCAGCTGTGAAATTCGCTCCAAAGAAGTAAAATAAATAGTTCAAAGAAGAACTGACCGCCTGAAAAATGAAATTCAGGCGGTTTTTCTTTATTGGGGTCTGGAATAGACCAATTGATACACGTTCAGGAATTCGGTGATCTGCATTAGATATTCCTGCGTTTCTTGAA
>CAYVJI010000008.1:5038-37413 GCA_964451805.1 uncultured Pelolinea sp.
GCGCCGGCGGCAGAAGAAATGTATGGATTGAACATGCTTTCCTGGCGGATCAAAGCGTAGAACAACAGCGGATTGATGCTGTAATCAACCGCGGAGGGAACCAGCAGTTCTCTGAAGTATGCACCAAAGCGGACATGGGTGAAGAAGACCGGGACGGAGAGAGATTCCAAGTCATCCAAACCAGCTAAATCCAAGATATTGCGGCAGGCGTAGATGGCTGGCTGATAGAGATGAAGGTCAATCAGGTAATTCATTAAACGGTAAAGATTTACCACATCCCCTTGCAGCTCGGCGCGCAGCAGTTCCGCTTCGTTGATGGCTTTGCTGAACAAATTCAGCTGCCAAAAAGCTTGCAGGCGGGTAATGCGTGCATTGCCCGCCAAATCCGCCAATTCATTTAGATCAGTTTCAGCGGGAATTAAAAAAGTGGTACGCAGCCAAGCTTCCGCTTCCGGACGCTCAAAATCCAGGTCATATCCAAAATCATAATTCTGCTCAAGTTCGAAGACTCCCTTCCCGTTCAGAATTTCACCCGCGCGAACGCCATAATAATCTGTAGGATCTGTTTGCTGAGCGAGGGTGAGAGCTTCCCTGGAACTTTGCGCATCACCAAGCGCTTGGAAGCATTTACCGATCCATAAATAGGCTTTGGCTTTTTCAGATGGAATTGTGCCCAACACCAGTACGCGTTGAAAAACCTGCTGCGCAAGTTCGTATTCCGCTGATCGGAAATAGGAAATGCCAGCTAAGAAAAGCCCACGATAACTTAGATCGGATGCCGGATATTCATCCATTAAACGCAGCCAGGTTTGGGCGGCGTTTTCGAGATCGTCATTGCGCTCAAACACGCGGGCGGCTTCAAACAGGAAGGTGGGTGCATCAGGTGAAGTAGGAGCGTTGGAAACGAAGGACAGATATGTATTGGCAGCGTTGGTGTACTCACCTAATTGCGTCCACTGCACGTAAGCTTTCTCATCCCATGCAGCGCTCCAATAAGGACTGCCCGGAAAATCGCGGACGAGTATTTCGTATTCAGCGATAGCATTGCGCGGTTCATTGCGAAAATAATGACTGAGACCTTTAAAATAATACGCCGAGCCATCGTTGCCGGCAGGATCGGAAGCCAGATAGCGCTCGAAAGCTTGAATGGCATAATCATAGGAGCCGGCATAGTAATCCACTAAACCGCGCACATAATCATCTACTGCAACTCCCTCATTGACAAGGATCGATAGGGCTGTGAAAGAATCATAGGCGCGCGGGAATTGATAAACAGAATCCAGAAAACGGTCATAGGCTTCTTTGCTCATGCCCAGATTGAGGTAAGCCTGCCCCATGAGCAGGTTAGCTGTGGCACGTGAATAATCATCCTGGCTTGAGTTATAGACGTTTAAATAATATTGGATGGCAGTCGTATAGTCCTGGAGCCCATCGTAGGCTTGACCGATCTTGATATTCAGAGCAGCCGAGTTTGCTGAGGGTTCAGACTGCAGGGCGGCTTGATATGCGAAGATTGCCTGGGTGTAATCCCCGGCTTTCATGGCGGCATCCCCCTGCAAAGTGCGAGCATATTCCGTTAAAACCGCAGGAGAAAGATCAATATATTTTTGATAAGCCATGGCTGCTTGGGTGAATTCTTCCACCAGATCGTACGCCTGCCCCAGCATGAAATAGGCAACAGGCACGATATCAGAATCGGGGTATTGCCCCAAGATGCGGTTGAACGTATCAATGGCTGAAGCGTATTGACGCGCGTTGAATTGACTCTTTCCCAATCCAAATAAAGCCTGTGCTTTTAACTGTTCTTCTGGTGTTTGCTCAAAGGTTTCTTGATAAAGCTGGATGGCATTTTCATTGGCACCTGCGAAGAGTGCCTGATGTGCGGTCTTCAAGCGATCGGCGGGGATAGGGGTTGGCGTAGCACTCTCAGCAGAACTTCCATCGAAGAAATCCTGCAATTGAGGAAATAATTCCACAGAACCGCTATCAACTGATGAAGATGATCCGAGGCTGAAAGGCAAACTGCAGGCCATGCTGATTAAAAGACAGGCAACAAAGGCTGCGAGGAAAGTTTTTTTCATATGCGCTTTATATTATGGCTTTGGGATTGTGTCAACTACAGCTGTTTATAAGAAGCAGTGAAGATGACCTGAAAAATAAATCAACAAATCATTCAAAATTGTATTAATTGGTTAATACCAAATTTGAATGAATTGCCCGAAGTGCATAGTGAAGAATCTGATATTTTAAGATTATATAAAAAACTTGAAGGCAAACAAAGCGCAATGAAAAACTACTTCAACAAAGAATTGATCAAAGTCAACCTTGATGTCGCATCTTCAATTGAGGCGATCAATGTTCTATCTGAACTTCTGCGAGACGGCAACTATGTTAGAGATACTTTTTTCGATGCCGTTATAGAGAGAGAAAAGAAATACCCTACGGGAATTCCCCTCGATCCATACGGAATTGCCATTCCACATACTGATGGGATCTATGTAAAAAAAGTAGCGATCGCAGTGGGAATTCTCGCAAAACCAATCAAGTTTGGCATGATGGGGGGGGAGGGCGAAATAGACGTTGACATGGTCTTCTTGCTGGCGCTGAAGGCATGTGAATCTCAAATATCGTTGCTACAATGTTTTTCCGACTTTTTTCAGTGCGCGGAAAAAATCAACAAATTGCGCGCAGCTGCTACGAGAGATGAAATCTATGAAGTATTACATAAAGAGATTCAGATTGAGGAATGAAAAGGAAAAACTGAGGTAAGGAATGATAGAACAAAAGCTGAAGATATTATCCAATGAACAAGTGGCACAAGTTCATGAGACCACATTAAGAGTTTTGCAGGAAGTGGGTATAGAGGTCATGCATGAAGACGCTTGCCGCATCTGGGAGGATTTTGGAGCAAAACGGAAGGAAGGCACCAGCAGAATCTTGATCCCCCCCGATCTTGTGGAGAAGGCATTGACGAAGGTGAAAAGCAGTTTCATTTGCGGCGCAAGGGAAGAAAAGAATGAATTCCTGCTGGGCGATGAAAAAATCTATGGGCGAAATGGTGGCGGTCCGGGGCAGGTCATTGATCTTGATTCCTCTGAACTGCGAAACGCAACGAAAAAAGACGCCGCGGATTACGCAAGGCTTGTTGACGCACTCGATTACACACAGATCGCTGCGCCAGTCTATGAACAGGAATCGAATGCGAAAACCCGGGACCTGAATACGCTGGCATGCATGATCAGAAATACAAGCAAGCATATCAATATCCGGTTGCTGAATCCAGGCAGCCTGCCTTTTTTCATGCAGATGGCACAATTGGTAGCAGGCAGTGATGAAAACTTAAAACAGAAACCGATCCTTACAATGCTGGAATCTCCAGTTTCTCCGCTGAAACATCCAGCTGTCTTGATAGACACAATCATGGCTTGCGGGAAATTCGGGATTCCCTTAGAGATTTGCAGCATGCCAATTGCGGGTGCAACAGGACCGGTGACCCTGGCGGGTTCTCTATTAATGTCCAATGTGGAAATGGTCGGTGCAGTGGTGTTTGGTCAGCTGCTAAATCCTGGCATGCCGATGATCTTCGCTCCTCGAATCATGGTGATGGACATGGCTAGCGGATATGCGCTAACCGGTTCCGCAGAGAACGCACTGCTAGTCACCGCGGGAGTTCAATTAGCCAAGGATATCTATCATATGCCAGTAAACATGCATGGCCCTTATACCGATGCTCCTATTTCAGATTGCCAAGCAGGCATTGAGAACACATATTTTTCATTGCTGCCTGCTTTAGCAGGTGTAGATATCCTTACCGGTGCCGGGCATTTGCAGGGCGGGTTGGTCATTAATTTTGCCCAACTGGTTATAGACGATGAATTAATCGGAATGGTGAATCGCTGCCGGGAAGGTTTTAGGGTTGACGAAGAGACGCTGGGATTTGAAGCGGTTGCCGACAGCATAGAATCAGGCAATTTGCTGACGCATCCTCATACACTCAAACATTTCCGAGCCAATCGCTTCAGACCCAGGCTGGTAACAAGAACTGCACGCTCAAATTGGCAAGCGGAAGGATCCAAGACCATGGCTGAACGTGCAAAAGAAAAAGTCAAAGATCTTTTGGCAAACCATCAACCACTGCCATTAGATGAAAGTATTGAAAAAGGCATTCAAGAAATTCTGAACGACGCAGAAATGGCACTTTCGGAAGGATAAATTTTATGGAAAGCGATCATCTTATTGCATTACAGGAAAGCATTTACTCTGGAGACTTCGAAAAAGCTGTTGAAATTACTCAAAATGCTTTGGACACAGGCGTCACTGCCAAGAGCGTATTGAATGACGGATTGATCAAGGGGATGGAAAAAGTTGGAGCGGATTTCAAGAGCGGGGAGTTGTTCCTGCCAGAAGTCTTGCTCGCGGCAAGAGCGATGAAAGCTGCCATGGGGATTCTCAAACCCCAGCTTGCAAACAGCGGGGTTGAGCCGATCGGTAAAGTGATTCTTGGCACAGTGGCAGGTGATATCCATGATATTGGCAAGAACCTAGTCGGCATGATGCTGGAAGGCTCCGGATTTGAAGTTATTGATATTGGATGCGATGTTCCTCCTGAAAAATTCATTGAGACAATTCAAAAGGAAGATATTCAAGTTATCGGCATGTCCGCAATGCTGACCACCACCATGATGATGATGAAAGAGACCATACAAAAGATGAAAGAGAAGGATTTATATCCGAAAGTCAAGGTAATGGTCGGAGGAGCTCCTGTAACCCCAGAATTTGCGCAGGATATTGGAGCATTCTATAGTTCCGATGCTGCGGAAGCAGTTGATCTGGCGAAGAAATTAATTTCATTGGGAAAATAGAAATAAATGAATATTGAAAGAAAGGAGGAATATTGAAAAATAGCGTAAAGGTTGTCATTGTTTGTGCGACAGGATTGGCTACTTCTACAATGGCTGCGACCAAATTAATCCGAGAATTATCGAAACATGGTATCGACGCCAAAGTTACCAAGGGGCAGATCTCGAATCTTGAGGCTTTGGTGAAAATGGGAAAACCGGATTTTGTCGTTGCCACAGCAGTAACCAAAATGGAGCTGGGCATTCCCGTTTTTGATGGAGTGCCGCTCCTATCAAATAAGGGATTGGATGATTTATTTAAAAGCATTCTTGATTACATCGAGAGTTTATAGATTAAAAAGTCCCTTAAAAAAATAGAAAAAAACGGAGGAAAAATGTTAGATTTTATTTTGTCTTTTTTTGGCGGGATCTACAATCTTGGTCCTATTCTGATGGTTCCGGCAATCCTGCTCCTGCTGGGATTAATATTCGGGATGGGTTTCAAGAGTTCGCTGAGAGCCGCCATCCTGACAGGAATCGGATTCGTGGGAGTCTATTTGATCTTAGATTTCTTCCTGACCGCTGTTGGGGATGTTGGCATGGCGCTAAGCGAACGGTTTGGTGGTGCAACCACCTATTTCGATGCAGGCTGGAGCGCTTTTGCAGCCATCGGCTGGGCTTCTGACATTGGCATGATCTTTATTCCCATCGGAATCCTGAGCAACCTGCTGTTGTTAGGCTTTGGCTTAACGAAAGTTTTGAGCGTCAATATCTGGGATTATTGGGAATCCATCATCGCAGGCGTGATTGTGCAAACGCTCACTGGAAGTTTCGCCTTCGGATTAATTTTCGCGACCCTTGTGCACATGATCAACTTGAAGGTGGGAGATATCACCCAACACCTGATGCATGATTACTTTGGTTTTGAAGGCATCGCTTCCTACGCAGCTGGATATGCAGAGTGGGGCATCATTGGCAAACCCATCGCCTGGTTGGTAGAAAGAATCCCCGGTCTGAAATCCGCGAAAATTACCCCCGAAGAACTGACTCAAAAGTATGGGGTATTCGGTGAACCAATTTTCATCGGCGTGGTGATCGGAGTCGTGATGGGGCTGCTGGCGGGAGAAACACTGGGAGCTTCCTTGATGCTGGCGGTCAATTTGGCAGCCGTGATGTATATTCAGCCAAAGATGATCTCCATTTTGATGGAAGGATTGGTGCCGATTTCTGAAGGTGCGCAAAGTTTCCTAGAGAAGAAAGCGCCCGGCAGAGGTTTGTTCATCGGACTTGACCCAGCGATTGGCACCGGCAATGCTACTGCACTAGCTGTCAGCATCATGATGGTTCCGGTTGCAATTCTGTTGGCAATCGTTCTGCCGGGAAGCAAAGTGATGCCGCTTGGCGATTTGACCTTCATCGTGTTCTTCTCAATGTGGGCTGCAGCACTTTGCAAAGGCGACCTCATCAAATCATTCCTGACGACAACCGTTTTTGTGATTTTCTGCATTTATGCTGGAAGTTACACAGCCCCGGTCATGAACCAGATTGCTCAGGAATCAGGGATGCTGCCAGCAGAACAAACTGGATTGATGGTCACACATTTTGCCAATGGTTTCTATCCGCATAGCCTGATTGCCACAATTATCGGCAAGTTGTTTGGCGGAGGATAAAAAAAGCAATACCCGGAAAGACTAAATCCATTGTATCTCGAGTTTACCTTCATCGAATCTGATGAAGGTAAACTCAATTACAATTGCATCCATAATTATTAAAGAATTTCGATGACTCTTATTCCTGATCTAGACTGCTGTTCTGCCGAAATCTTGCGTACGCTTTGTAAAAGCCCCAATCCCCTTTCCGCAGCGCGAATCGGGCAGGAAATTGGAGCTACAGCGAGATCAGTCAATTATCACCTGAATCGAATCAAACCCTGGTTGGAGAAGAATGGCTTCTCAATCATTATTAAACCAAATTTTGGCATTGCGCTTATAGCGACCTCAGAACAAAAGATTGAATTAGGGAAAAGTATTGAAAAAACCACTTATTATTCAAAGAGTAAACGGATTTATATTATTCTTTTTTCGTTATTGACAGCGGATACTCCCCTGCGGATCCAAAATTTTGAGGAAACCCTATCAGTATCCAGAAACAGTTATCAATTGTTTGCCAGCCGTCAAAGCTTGGTTAGGTGATTACCATTTAATCCTACAAAGCAGACCGAACTGCGGGTATTGGATTGACGGCAAAGAGACAGATGTTCGAGAAGCTCTATATCAGTGCATCACGAAAGGTTCATGTGAATTTCATCTTCAGAACGAATTAATGGAATTCTGTTTTTCTGGAAAAACTAAAAGTGAAAGATATTTCTCATTTATCGGCATGGTGAGTGAGTACTTTTGTAAAATCAATTATTTTTATATCAATAATCTTATTAATACAATTATCGATATCAAATTATCTGACCGCAGCAATTATTCCCTCATTTTGAAATTGGCCATAATGATTTCTCGCTGTAGAAAAAAGAAATTTATCAGCATAATTTGCCCAGGACTTGGTGATATCAAGCAAAAGCATGAATACTACTGGGCTGAGTTTCTTGGAAAGAGATTTCGCGATTATTTCAACATCACAATTGGATTGGAAGAAATTTCTTACATCATTCAACACTTGATTGATGCCCAGGCCAGAAGACCTCTGGAGCAGGGTTTACGAGAATCAAGTGATTTGAAAGCATTGGATCAAAAACTAAGTGATGCCATCGATTCTTTTTTATGCCAGGTTTCAAAGAGGTTGCATCCCGCATTGATGCTAGATGCGGAATTGAAATCCAACCTGGCTTTGCATTTAAAAAATATTTATTTTAGGACTGATGAATTTTTCCCTGAAGACAATCCTGTAATCAATGAAATAAAAAAAGAATACCCCAGAATCCATGCCATTGTCAGTCAAAGCATCGCTGAAAGCAAGATGTCTGTATTAAAAAAATATCCGGATGAGATAGGGTACCTAACCATTCATATTGCCACTGCCCTGGAACGGTTGCAATATCAAAAAAAGGACAATAAAACGGTACTGCTTGTATGCAATACCGGCGCTGCATCTGCACTGTTATTGAGAACGAAGATCCAATCAGAATTCCCAGAGATCGACATTGAAAAGGTTATCTCCTATAAAGACCTATTGGGACGAAGGAATTTCCGCGGGATTGATTTCATCATTAGCACCATACCTCTTCAAATCGTTCATGCACCTCCAATTTTGATCGTGGAACCATTGTTGAGAGAAAAAGATATTGAGAATCTTCGAAAGGCATTTATAAAAGATAGAACAGAGAAGGAATCACTAGCGGAAGAGAAAGAACTCGAAGGACCATCTCTAATTCGCTTGATTGACGCTGAATTGATCCAATTGAAGATAAATGCCTCTGGATGGGAAGTGGCTACCGAGAAAGCGGGAGAATTACTGCTCCGTCAGAATATTATTGAAAAACGATATATACAATCCATGAAAAAAACCATCCAAGAGTTTGGCCCATTCATGGTGGCATGGCCTGGCGTAGCTTTATTGCACGCCTCTCACGATTCGGGGTCGCGAAAACTTGGAATGAGCTTGGTCACTCTTGCAAAACCGGTTGAATTTGGCCATTTCGAAAATGACCCAGTCGATATTGTGATCGCAGTGAGTATTCCGGCACGCAGCATGATCTCTCTCGCGCTGGATCAATTGAATAATATGTTATCCGATCATCATGCAGTTACGACAATCCGATCAGCTCAAAGAAGTTCAGTTGTGTTAAATCAAATCAATCATTTCAGCCAAGGACAATATTCTTTATCCCTAAGTGTATAGCGAAGGAAAAAAATGAAAAAAAACATCGTAGATTACATCAAAGAAAACTCAAAGAAAAAGGCGCTGGTATTTGGTACGAATATCGGAGCATCTATCCATCATATCAAGCTTCCGGCAGTATATTCTGAAATGAATGCCCAAATTGACGCAATTCTGGCTTTTGATGATCGTTTTAACAGTGACTTCATCATTACCGCAATGGACCTGAGCGTGGAAGCTGAGTGTTTTGGATGCGAGGTAGCCTATCCTGAAGATAATGCACCAATGATTGTCAAGCAATGCATTACGGATATATCTGAAATAAGATCTATGCAAACTCCCTTGTTTGGCGAAAAACGCACCAGAATGTATCTTGACATAATGAAAAATCTTCAAACGAGAAGAACCGAAAAACCAGTTATTGGTGGTCTTATTGGTCCCTTCACCCTGGCAAGCAGGTTGTTTGGCGTATCAGAATTTCTTGAATTGGTGTTATTAGATCCAACCAGCGCATCAGAATTGATCAGAAAATGTACAGATTTCATCATGGATTATGCCGAAGCTATAAAAGAAAATGGTATTGATGGAATTTTCATGGCAGAACCGACCGCCGGACTCTTATCACCAAAATTATCCAGCATTTTTTCTTCTGCTTTTATTAAGGAGGTGGTTGAGAGAGTTGAAACACCGGCTCTGAAAATAATCTATCATAATTGTGCAGCCAGCCTGGTTCATTTAGATTCCATTTTCAATTCTGGTGCTTCAATACTTCATTTTGGCAAACCTATGCATATTTCTGCTGCGCTAGAAAAAAATGGAGCAGGTAGAATCATTTCTGGAAATCTAGACCCAGCGGGAGTATTTCTACAAAAGGATAGCCAAAATTTTCGCGATACTGTTCAAACCCTGATCGAACAAACAACTGAATATTCAAATTTCTTGATCAGCCCAGGCTGTGATCTGCCGCATAATGTACCTATAGAGAACCTTGAAGAATTTCACGCCTTAGTAAGAGGTCATTGAAAAATTACTCCCAAAAACTTTTCATTTGGAAGTAAGCGAGAATTTAGAAATTAATTTTGACAAACTATATAGACCATGCTATAAATAGCCGGGTCAAGCTACAGCGCGCTCAATTTGAGCGCCTTTTTTTTGGTGGAATCATTATGCAAACTTTAGCATGGGATGAAGAAAAAAGGCAATTAAAGGTGATCGATCAGCGAAAGCTGCCTTCAGAATTACACTATATTACCCTACAATCAACCAGAGATATATTTGAAGCTATTCGGAATATGACCGTGCGTGGTGCACCGGCTATTGGAGTGGCGGCAGCCTATGGATTGGTAATGGCAGCCGTGCAATCGAGAGCCAACACTCTTGCGGAAATGAGGGTAGACCTGAAAAGAGCAATGGAATTTTTAGGGTCTTCAAGACCGACAGCTGTCAATCTGCACTGGGCGCTGCAGCGCATGATGGCTTTAACTGAATTGGATTACAAGCAGCCAGAAGAAATGCTTTCCGTTTTAGAGAGTGAAGCAAAAAAAATTTCTGAAGAGGATGAAGCCGCGAATCGGCAGATGGCTGTGCATGGCGCCCAATTCATCCATGACGGCGATACGATCATTCACCATTGTAATACCGGAGCTTTGGCGACAACAGCTTGGGGTACAGCTCTGGGTGTAATTCGTTTGGCCCATGAGCAGGGGAAGCGAGTGCATGTGCTCGTGGATGAAACACGACCGCGCCTGCAAGGGGCACGCTTGACCGCTTGGGAACTCTCGCAGTATGGGATTCCTTATGAGATCATCACGGACAATGCGGCGGGATACTTCTTGCGTACCGGTCAAGCGGCGAAAGTCTTTTTTGGGGGCGACCGGGTTGCTGGTAATGGTGATGTGGCTAACAAGATCGGCAGCTATATGTTAGCTTTAGCTGCATACGATAACCATGTTCCGGTTTACAGCGTAGTGCCAACAACTACCATTGACCTCCATCTTGATTCTGGAAACCAAATTCCCATCGAGGAGCGTGACCCACAGGAGGTATTGGATATACAGATCAAGAATGAACCAGCCACACCAAAGGGAGCAAAAGCCCGCAATCCCGCGTTCGATGTTACTCCTCACAGATTGATTACTGCCATCATTACCGAACGAGGAGTGGTGAATCCTCCATTTATCCAGAATCTAGCAAAAATCATGCAAAAAGAATAAGGAGCTGCGCATGTCCATTATCTGCACGGGATCAATCGCGTATGACTATCTGATGTCATTTCCAGGATATTTCAAAGACCATATCATTCCTGATAAACTAGACTCGATCAGTTTATCCTTTCTGGTGGATTCTATGATCCGTCAGCGCGGAGGCACCGCCCCGAACATCGCTTATAATTTAGCACTTTTAGGAGAAAGGCCAAAGTTGATGGGTACGGTGGGAGAAGATTTTAAAGACTATAACTCTTGGCTGCAGAAACAAGGCATAGACACCTCATTGGTTGAAGCCATCGATGGAGTTTATACAGCTTCTTTTTTCGCGAATACAGACTTATCCAACAACCAGATTGCCAGTTTCTATACTGGGGCAATGGCGTATTCAAAAAACCTTTCCATAAAAAAATTGAACAAGGAAGAAATTGACCTGGTAGTCATTTCTCCGAATGATCCCACGGCAATGTTCAAATACAGCCAAGAGTGTCAAGAAATTGGAGTGCCTTATTTATATGATCCAGGGCAGCAAGTGGTGCGCAACGCACCAGAAGAGATCCGCGCGGGCATCCAAGGCGCACAGAGCCTTTTCATCAATGAATATGAATTTGAGTTGATACAGAAACATACCGGCCTGAGCGCGGAAGCCATCCGCAATGCAGTAGAGTATCTGGTGATTACCTGCGGTGAATGCGGTTCAGATATCTGGGTGAAAGATCAGCATTACCGCATTGCAAGTGTGGCACCAGCCTGCATTGCAGACCCGACTGGGGTGGGGGATGCGTTTCGCGGAGGATTTATCCGCGGCAGACGCTTGAATTTGGACTGGCAGACCTGCGGGCAAATGGGCGCTTTGGCGGCTACGTACTGCCTGGAAAACCGCGGTACGCAAAATCATTTTTACACACTTGAGGAATTCATCCAACGCTATCGAAAAAATTTCGATGATCAGGGCGCTCTGGATGTTCTGATTAAATCATAAAAAGAAAAACAACAGAGGAAAAAATGGATAAATACGATGTGAAAGATATCAAACTAGCGGAAGGCGGGCGTCTGCGCATGGAATGGGCTGCGCGGGAAATGCCTGTGCTGGAGATGATTGCAGAAAGGTTTAAAAAAGAGCAGCCACTCAAGGGCAAGCGTATCGCGGCTTGCCTGCATGTGACCACCGAAACAGCTAATTTGATGACAACCTTACAGGCTGGAGGAGCGGATGTGGTGCTGACAGCCTCCAATCCGCTTTCAACCCAGGATGACGTGGCAGCAGCCTTGGTTGCGCAATACGAAATCCCGACTTTTGCGATCAAGGGTGAAAGCAACACCATTTATTACAAGCACATCCATGCGGCTTTAGATCACAAGCCGCATTTGACAATGGATGATGGAGCGGATTTGGTGAGCACTCTGCACAAAGACCGTCGTGAACTGCTGGAAGAGGTGTTTGGTGGAACGGAAGAAACCACCACTGGTGTCATCCGTCTGCGCGCCATGGCGCACGATGGGGCATTGAACTACCCCATAATCGCGGTGAATGATGCGATGACCAAGCACCTATTTGACAACCGCTATGGCACAGGACAATCAACCTTGGACGGAATTATCCGCGCTACCAATATTTTGCTTGCTGGCAAAACTTTCGTGGTTGCTGGTTATGGTTGGTGCGCACGCGGATTAGCCATGCGCGCGCGCGGGATGGGCGCTGATGTCATCGTCACCGAGATTGATCCGCTGAAAGCTTTGGAAGCTGTGATGGATGGCTTCCGCGTGATGCCCATGCAGGAGGCTGCCAAATTCGGCAATATCTTCTGCACGCTAACGGGAGATCTAAATGTGATCGACCGCCACCATTTCGAAGTAATGCAGGATGGCGCGATCGTGTCAAATTCCGGTCATTTCAATGTAGAAATCAATATCCCGGCATTGGAGGAAATGGCGACTGCAAAGCGGATAGTGCGTCCGTTCGTGGAGGAATATACCATGAAAGACGGGCGGCGAATTCATATACTAGGTGAAGGGCGCTTGATCAATCTCGCGGCTGCCGAGGGTCATCCAGCCAGCGTAATGGACATGTCATTTGCCAACCAGGCATTAAGTATCGAATATATGGTGAAAAATTCCGATCAGCTGGAGAAGACTGTTTATTCGGTTCCTGAAGAGATTGATAAGGAAATTGCGCGGCTCAAGCTGGAGGCAATGAAAGTAAAAATTGACCAATTGACCGCCGAACAGCAGGAATACTTGAATTCCTGGGAACATGGCACATAAGTTCAAGTAAGAAAGATATCTTCGAAAAATGAGGAGCTGAGTCGCAGTAACAAGCAGCTCCTTTTTTTTCATCAATAACAAATGCGAAGATGAATCCATAAGGAAAAAACTGTTTCGTAAAATGGAAAGCTCAGGTTCATAGCGTAATATTCAATAGGGGGGAATAAATCTTCATTTATACAAAAAAATTAAGAAATAAGGCACAATTTATGGAGTCTGGATTGTGAAACCTGACAAACATAAATAAAATTTATAATTTGATGTGATCATTGGAGAGAGCTGCAATAGATCATGCGGGTGGTATATAAGATTTAAAGGAAAAGGTGAGCATTATGGATACAGAATTGACAATTGCGCTGGATTGGTTGAAGGATGGGAAAAAGGCAGCAATCGCGACCGTGGTGGAAAAAAAGGGTTCCGGTTTGCGACCTGCTGGCGCGAAAATGGTCATCAGCGAGCGGGGTGAAATGCACGGTTCGGTCAGTGGCGGATGTGTGGAAAGCGCCGTGGTAGAAGAAGCTATAGTTTGCCTTAAGAACGGTCAACCAAGGCGGCTGCATTATGGAATCAGCGACGATACCGCCTGGTCAGTGGGATTGATGTGCGGAGGAGAGGTGGACATTTTTATACAGCCAATCACATTCGATGAGGAATCTTTATTCTCTATTAACCTAATGGAAAGCATGGTTAATCTGATCGACAGCCGCCAGAGTTTCCAGTTATTGATCGTTCTTGAGGGGCAGCATTGTGGACAAACCTACATTCTGACAACTACAGATCAAAAATTTCAGCAGGTTGTGCCTGCATGGATGAATGGGCAAATTCAGAAGCAATTAGATTCCGTAATGGAAAAGGGTGAGGAATGCATCATTTCCACAAAAATAGGAGAAGTATTCGTTGAGCCCTATGCCCCAGAACCGCGTCTTATCATTATTGGGGCTACTCAGCTTACTGATGCGGTAACCTATTTCGCCCGAAGACTTGGTTATTACTGCATCGTGATCGATCCGCGCAGAGCGTTTGCAACCTCTGAACGCGTTCCGCAAGCCGATGAGCTGCACGTCTGCTGGCCAATGGATGGGTTGAAAGAAACCAATTTGTGTACTGAGGACTACCTGTTGTTATTGAGTCACGATGACAAACTAGACCTGCCTGCTGCCATGACGGCGCTTGAAATCCAAACAGCTTACATCGGCATGCTGGCATCCCAAAAGACGCGCGAAAAGAGATTTATACAATTAGAAAAAGAAGGTTATCGGAGGGAGCAGCTGGAGAAAATCCATGCTCCGATTGGATTGGATATTGGCGCGAAGTCTCTTGAGGAAATTGCATTATCCATCCTGTCGGAAATTACCGCTTTCCGCTATGGCAAACTGCACAGTAATCCCGGAAAGACCAGGATTGGGACTCAAACCTTCGATTCACGCCGATAGAATTTGATGGCGTTGAGCAACTCAGTCAGAATGGAAAGCAGGATGAGTACTAACAGGATGATCAATGCCAGGTTGACCCAGCGTACTATGTTTTCGGGGAGCTGAAGGGGAAAAACTCGCCAGAAAACATATCCTGAGATAAAAGAAAAGACATTCGTGAAAGACTGCATCAAACTTCTAAACCAGCGCCGATCAAAAACCAAAAAAATGAAGTTAACAAAAATGGTCGCACCCAACGATAGATTGATCGCCCACAAACATTCGGTGAAACGGTTTGTGAGGAAAGGAACATTCCAGTTCAGCAGGTTTTGGGCTGCATAAATCAACGCGAAATTTACTAGGATAGTGATTAGATATCCAAATCGCCTTGCCCCGGATGATACTTCTCTATGTGACATGCTGGCTCCTGTTTTAAATATATCTTAACCGATTTGGTGGCTGCTCTCATGACTGAATGTCATGGAAAGCGGGTAAAAACTGCCTTTTTTCTTAATTCATTTACGGATTATTTTGTAATCGGTTATTTCCTCATAGATGTTTTCACAATACAATTAATCTGTGTAAATAATGGCTTGCTTGCCAAGAGCTTCCCAGCGTTCCATGAAGGCAGAAGTGCTTACGTTGTAAGTCCATGTGCTGTCAACTACTGTGAGGGAAGAAGCATTATAACCGGTTACAATCCAAGTATGCTCGAAACGTGCAACGGTAGTGGTGTTGCCATTGGAAGCAGTATATTGCATGGTCTCAATTTCGAATGGCATATTCACGATCC
This sequence comes from uncultured Pelolinea sp., assembly GCA_964451805.1. GTDB lineage: Bacteria > Chloroflexota > Anaerolineae > Anaerolineales > Anaerolineaceae > Pelolinea. Next base: position 20,379 of record CAYVJI010000008.1, read on the forward strand.
AGACAATCACCGGTTGACCTGATGCGATTTCTTTCTTTAATTTTGATATATCCCATTTGCGTTTTACCTTCGCCGGAATGCCATACTCCTGCAGCAGGCGCGCTATGGGCGCAGCATGCACACCATAGGAATCTGGCGGGAATTGTCCCATTGGACCATTGATTTCGCCGACAAATCCGCTTTCAGGATCGTCTGATCTTGGCATGCGGTCAATCAGCTCCAATTCATTTAAAGAATGGCCAAAGAAGCGCGCCCAATCCACCGCAGCCTGAAATTCACAATCAAGAGTATAGAGTTGTGGGCTGCCGCGTAAACCATTGACACTAGCAGCCATGGGGATCTGCTCATCGGCGGAATCCGCTTCACTTTCACTTGAAGTTGGAGGAAGCGTTTCGGGTGCGGGTGTAGGTTCCTTTACCGGTGATGGTTGGAAGGGAGTGGGTTGAATTTCGGGAAAAAAGCTGGACAAATAATCTTCTGAAGGAGATAGGAAATCAGTAGCCTGCACTAGAACAAATTCAATTAAAGAACCCGGTTGGGAATTGTAGAATACGTACAAAAAGGCGCACAGCAGGCAAATCAATACTGCCAGCGCAATTCCCGTGCAGGTGATCCAGAGAGACGATTGCTCGCGAACTGGTTTTGACGATTTCATTACCATCAACGGTGCAATATTCCTGCCAAAAGGGGTAAATCGATTAGATAAGAGCGATTCTGGGTAGAAAAATGAAAAAAGGGACCGCGAACGCGATCCCTGCAATTAAAGAAGATAAGATTCTAAAGTTCTTCTTCTGTTGAAGAGGCTTCCCCGTCATCCATCCCAAACATGCTCACGCCACCACCCATCGCCTGTTCGCGTACGGCTTTTTCCACCTCCGCACACAATTCCGGATTCTGTCGAAGGTACTCTTTGGCATTTTCGCGGCCTTGTCCAATGCGTACATCACCAAAGGAATAGAAAGCACCGCGTTTCGTGACCACATCCAGTGTTGACCCCAGGTCAAGAATATCACCAGCGCGCGAGATGCCTTCATTGTACATAATGTCGAATTCAGCAGTGCGGAAAGGCGGCGCGACCTTATTTTTAACCACACGCACGCGCACACGGTTGCCTACGATCTCGGCACCAGATTTGATCGACTGGATTCGGCGCACATCCAGGCGCACTGAAGCATAGAACTTAAGCGCCATACCCCCCGGCGTAGTTTCGGGATTGCCGAAATACACCCCAATTTTTTGGCGCAGCTGATTGGTAAAAACCACTGCAGTGCGGGTCTGGTTGATTGCGCCAGAGAGCTTGCGCAATGCCTGCGACATCAGGCGCGCCTGCATTCCCATGGTTGCATCACCCATGTCCCCTTCGATTTCAGAGCGAGGAACCAGGGCAGCAACAGAATCCACAACCACCAGGTCAAGCGCACCTGAGCGCACCAGGGTTTGAACAATTTCCAAAGCCTGTTCACCGGTGTCCGGCTGAGAAATGAGCAAATTTTCAATGTCCACGCCTACCTTTGCGGCATATGCCGGATCAAGGGCGTGCTCCATATCCACAAAAGCAACGGTACCACCTGTTTTTTGCGCTTCTGCAGCAAGGTGAAGACACAGGGTTGTCTTACCGGAAGACTCCGGCCCAAAGATCTCTGTTACTCGCGCGCGTGGAATGCCGCCCACCCCCAAAGCAATATCAAGGGAAAGTGAACCGGTAGGAATAGCCGCAACTTCCAAATGGCGGGCTTCACCCAAGCGCACAATGGAACCTTCTCCGTAGCGTTTGGTGATATCGTCCAGCGCACGAGAAAGAACAGCTTGTTTGGCTTGGTCATTGTGAGGCAAAGATTGGGGTGAGATCTCCGGCTGGTCATTGGAATTATTTTTGGCAGGCATTGGTCATCTCCATTAGGATTTTATGCATTAATCTGCTATCATTATACAGGCAGAATTATAGCATAAATGTTCTACTCCGGAATAATTGCTAGATTTTTAAAGAGGGAATTAATAACTATAAGGAAAAAAGATATATGTTATAATATTAGATTGTCGTTGCACAGGATGAATATTGTTAATATTTATTAATCTTATTAAACACCCCCGATCCCTCAAGGAGGTTCTTTAGTGGAAACAAAAAGCCTGGTAGCTCTCCGTATTAGTTTGGCGTCACCCGATACGATCCGATCGTGGTCATATGGGGAGGTTACGAAACCTGAGACGATCAATTACCGCAGATTAAGGCCTGAAAAGGATGGATTGTTCTGTGAAGCCATCTTTGGACCAACACGTGATTATCAATGTTACTGCGGAAAGTATAAAAATCCACGCTACAAGGGAATCGTTTGCGATAAATGCGGTGTGGAAGTCACGCGATCATCTGTCCGCAGGGAACGTATGGGGCATATTGATCTCGCTTCACCGGTGGCTCATATTTGGTATACGCGGCGGGTTCCTTCTTATTTGGGTTTGCTGTTGAATATCTCTAGAAGAAATCTAGACCGCGTTCTCTATTTTGCCCAATACGTCGTTACCTACGTTGATGAAGATGCCAAGCAGAAGGCTCTAAATCGCCTTGAAGAAGAAGTCGGTAATTCTGATCAGGAAGAACTGACCAATCTTGAAGGACGAGTTAAAGAAATCCAAGATGCGCGCGATCAGGAAATTCAAGCTCTGGAAGAAAAGCGCAAAGAGCTTGAAGGCAGAGTGGATGACCTGATCGGTCAGAAGATGGAACCCATCATCAAAGAAGGCCAGGAACTTGAGCAGCGCATCCAAGAGAAAGATGGGTCGACCATTCGCAAGGATCTCACCTTTGAATCTGCAGGAATAACGATATTAAAGTCCGGCGAGAAAATTGATGCAAAACTTCTCTCAGTCGTTCAAGAAGCCGTGAAAGCCAAGCTGGATGAAATCGAAGATGATGTAAAAGAACAAATCGAAGAAGAAACCAGGCAGATAAACGCTGATATTGAGAAAATTAAAGCAGAAGCTGATCTGAATATTGCACATTTCTCAGACCAAATGGGTGATATCAAGCAAGATATCAAATCACAGATCAGCCAACAACGTGATGAACTGGAAGAACTAGTACCATTTAAATTCCTCAGCGAAAACCAATACAGAGATTTGAAATCACGTTACGGGCAGGTTTTTCGGGCGGAAATGGGAGCGGAAGCGTTTGTGGATATTCTCAGCCGCCTGGATATGGATAAGCTGGCTGAAGAATTGTGGCTTGAAGTCAAGACCACCAAGAGCAAACAGAAAAGGAAGAAAAGCACCACACGCCTCAAAGTGGTGGAAGCTTTCCGGCGATCGAAAAACCGACCTGAGTGGATGATCCTATCAGTACTACCGGTCATCCCACCGGATCTGCGACCTATGGTGCAATTGGATGGCGGCAGATTCGCGACATCTGACTTGAATGACCTGTACCGAAGAGTCATTAATCGCAACAACCGCCTGAAGCGATTGCTGGAATTAGGCGCGCCTGACGTGATCGTGCGCAATGAAAAACGCATGCTGCAAGAAGCGGTAGATTCACTGGTTGATAATTCTCAGCGTGGAAAAGCGCTCTCCAGAAGAGGCCGGCGGGAATTGAAGTCTCTCAGTGATATGTTGAAAGGCAAGAAAGGCAGATTCCGCCGAAATTTGCTTGGGAAACGCGTGGATTATTCTGGACGATCTGTAATTGTCGTTGGACCGAAATTAAAGTTGTATCAATGTGGTCTGCCCAAAACCATGGCACTTGAGCTTTACCGCCCATTTGTTATTGCCGGCTTGGTAAAGAAGAATTACGCCGCCAATGTCAAAGGAGCCAGGCGATTGATGGAACGTAATCGACTGGAAGTTTGGGAAATCCTGGAAGAAGTGATTAAGGAACGTCCCGTGCTTCTAAATCGTGCTCCAACTCTTCACCGATTAGGAATTCAGGCGTTCGAACCTGTGCTGATCGAAGGTAGCGCAATCCAGCTGCATCCTTTAGTAACTACGGCTTTTAATGCTGATTTTGATGGCGACCAAATGGCGGTGCATGTACCCTTATCTGAAAAAGCCGTTTGGGAAGCACGTAATCTCATGCTGGCTTCGAAAAACTTATTGAAACCAGCAGATGGTGAACCCATTGTTTCGCCCTCAAAGGATATGGTATTGGGTGTGTATTACCTGACCAGACAGCCTGAAAAAGACTTTACGGATAAAGATCCCGCTTTTTCGAGTATAGATGAGGTTGAAATGGCATTTCGCTTGAACCAGGTGAAGGTCGATAGTCTCATACGATTGAAAACTCAGACCTGGTACGATGAGAAAGGTGTGCGAATTGCCCAACCCGAAAGCAGATTGATCAATACAACTGTAGGTAGAGTCCTGTTCAATTGGATTTTGCCGCCTGAAATTCAATTCATCAATGAAGTCCTGGAAAAGGGACGCATTAAAACCTTGATCGCAGAAATCTATGAAATTTGCGGGGAAGATACCACCACTGAGGTAGCAGATAAAATCAAAGATATTGGTTTTGAGTACGCCATGTTATCCGGTACTACTCTTTCAGTAGCTGATATCAATATCCCTGAAGAGAAAAAAGAAATTGTCTCGCAATCCACATTGGAAGTTGAAGAGGTGCAAAAATCCTTCCGCCGTGGGCGATTAACCGAACAGGAAATGAACGAACGGGTCATTGATATTTGGCAAGAAACCACACGCAAGGTCGCTGATGCCGTGCGATCCAATATGGATCCGAGCGGAAATCTTTCCACTATGGCAAATTCCGGTGCCACCAAAGGCGGATTTGGGCCAATTTCTCAATTAGCAGGCATGCGTGGTCTAATGGCAGACCCTGCTGGGCGAATCATCCGACTGCCAATCCAATCCAATTTCCGCGAGGGATTGACCGCTCTGGAATATTTCATCTCGACACATGGCGCCAGAAAAGGATTGGCGGATACCGCTTTGAGAACCGCGGACGCTGGATATCTTACTCGGCGTTTGGTGGATGTTGCGCAGGATATGATCATCAATGAAATAGACTGCGAAACTAATGAGGGCATCTGGATTCGTAAATCCGATGATATTGCCGGTCAAACACTAGATTCTAGATTGATGGGAAGGATCGCTGCAGAGAACGTGGTTGATCCGAAAACAGGCGAAATCTTGGTGGAACGCAATCAAATGATCGGTAATACTGATCTCTCCAAAATTAAGAAAGCGGAAATTGATGAAATCAAGGTCCGTTCACCTTTGACGTGCGAATTGAAACACGGCTTATGTCAAAAGTGCTATGGAATGGATTTGGGGCGAGGAAAGCTGGTGGAAAAGGGAACAGCGGTAGGAACCATTGCTGCTCAATCTATTGGAGAACCTGGCACGCAATTAACCCTGAGGACTTTTCATACTGAAGGCGTTGCTGCCGGGTCAGATATTACAACCGGTTTGCCCCGCGTGGAAGAACTATTTGAAGCAAGGCGTATGCCCAAGGGTGAAGCTGTCATGGCGACCATCACCGGAACAGCCACCGTGATCCCTGGGGATGGCAGTAATGAATTGAATCGCGTCAAAGTAGAGCACAGCGAACTGATCCAGGATGAATACGCTATCCCTGAGGGCTGGGAAATCAAGGTCAAAAATGAGCAGGAAGTGAAAGAAACTGAGATCATTGCAGCCAATGAAGAGGCAACCATTCTCGCTCAGCATGGCGGTCGGGTTGAAGTGAAGAAGAACAAAGTGACAATTTCTTACGACCAAGTTGAAAGTGAAGAGTTTGATATACCCAGTATGCTGCGTTTGATTGTCAAGAATAATGAAAAAGTGGAAGCTGGACAAGCATTGACTGAAGGATCACTCAACCCTCATACCATCTTGAGGATCAAAGGACGAGAAGCCTGTCAGTTGTATTTATTGAACGAAATACAAAATGTTTACCGCACACAGGGACAGAATATTAATGATAAACATTTTGAGGTTATCATCCGAAAAATGATGAGCAAAGTACAGGTGATCCGACCTGGAGATTCAGAGTATCTGCCTATGGACATGGTTGAACGCATGGAAATCCGGCAAGTCAATGAAAAGCTGCGTGCTGAAGGAAAACAACCCGCACGTTTCATTGAAATGTTGTTGGGAGTAACCAAAGCTTCACTGAATACAGACTCCTGGCTTTCGGCATCCTCATTCCAACACACAATCAAGGTACTGGCAGGTGCTGCTATAGCCGCTGACCAAGATCCGCTATTTGGGTTAAAAGAAAACGTCATCATCGGAAAATTGATCCCCTCGGGAACAGGTTTCTCTGATGTACGCATTGATAACATCACTGCTATGGTAGCTGGAACAAATCGTAATACCCAATCCGAGGGTCAGGAAGAAGAAAAACTGGCAGAAGAAGCTTTACCGAGTGATTAGGAATTCAGTATGAATAAAAAATCCTGACACTGCTTGTCAGGATTTTTTTGTTATTCTTCCATCGAAGAATAGTGATAGATGATCAAACCATCAGCAAGACCGATGGTATCCGATCCGGTTCTGGTGGTTTTATTTGGCAGAGTGACTTTCCAGGAAAAATGCCGGGTAGGAGCATCCCCGCTGATCTTGGTGACTTCAAGTGGAGAATCCTTATAAGTAGTAGTGAAAGCTTCTTGAAACCAGGTTTTAATTTGAAGTTGACCCTGGATCGTGCGGGCAGGCGTAATGTGGATCGCGTCTGATTTGTACAAAGATGCCAAAGCATTCCAATCATGGCTGTTGATCGCTCTAACCAGTTTTTCGACTATATCTAGAGATGGATTAGATACTCCGGGCCATTCAAAATTGGCAATGGTATCCCAGAGAGCAGGCAGTGACTTCCGGCAATAATCCCAACTCCAAAAATTGACCCCTGTGAGACCCAATGAAACTGCTTTTTGCATGAATTTTTGGATATCTTCCGGGCTGGCACGCCATGCGTTGGCTCCGTAAGCAGACCCGGTTGGAATGATAGGGCGCACTGGAGATACAAGAGTCTGAAATTCTTTTATGCATCTTTCTAATTGCTCATCAGGATTATGTGACTGTTCCCAATATACCTGGGGCATATTGTATTCGCATTTCGACAAAAAATCGTTCCAAGGCAGGTTGTTATGGTATTTGGGGTAACGATATGAGCTTAAGACCATAGGAAAATCTGGCAAAGCGCTGCGCATTTCGTTCATAAAAATGCGGCAAGCAGTATATTTCCCCTTGTATTCCGCCTCGGCATCGATGACGTATCCTTCCAGAGGCATATTCTGAATTTGACGAATTGCCATCTTGGCTTCTTTCTTTGGCAAGTCTCCAAAAACGTAATGCCAGCCCCAGGTTTTAATATCATATTTCAACAAGTGCTCCGCCAGTGGAGCGACCAAATCTTTTTTCGCCGCCACATCATAGTTGTAGTCATAAATGCCATTGGCGATTTTTACCAGCACATGGGTCAAACCTGCGCGACGAGCTGTGTAGGCGATTTTTTCAATATCCCCTTTTTCGCAGTTGGATATTCTCCAGATATAAAACCCCTTTCCTACAGGCGTGGCCATTTCTCTATTCCATCACAAACCATTCTGATAATTTCCAATAAGATCAAGGTCTTGTGCGGTCGACTGCATGGCTTTGATCACATTCGCAATATGATCCCAGAGATCAATTTCCAAAGCCTGGGCAGCTGATGCAATCTGCTGCCTGTCCGCGCCGGCAGCAAAACGCAGGTCTTTCCATTTCTTTTTAACAGAGGTAACTGTGAGATCAAGAATCGATCTCGATGGCCTAACTAATGCGACCGCGGTTATCAAACCGGTTACCTCATCGCAGGCGTAAAGTGTCTTTCTCAATAGATTATCCCGCGAAACACCAGTATGGTCTGCGTGACTGAGTACAGCCTGAATAATTTCTTCAGGCACTCCCTTTTCGCGCAGAATCACTGCCCCATCTTGCGGGTGTCGGGTTAGATCTGGATGGATTTCATAATCGAAATCATGCAGCAAACCGACATTCCCCCAAAGCTCAGCATCTTGATCGAAGAGTTGTGCATAAAAACGCATGGAGGCTTCGACAGCCAGCATATGTTTAAAGAGATTATCCTTTTTAATGTATTGTTTTAGAATGTCTAAAGCATCAGAACGTTTCATAAATGGTTTATTTCATATTATATGCGAACTAATTACTCATGAAGAACATAAGAATCTTGAAAATATTATACGGAATTGAAAAAAACTCACGTATATGCCAAAAAATAAGTTTTGTTGAAGAGAATTGAATATTTTGCGCTGGAATGCCAAAGGCTTTCACTCCCAGCAACCGCTGAAGAAAAATTGCACGCGGAAGGTGGAACTTTTGCGAAACGATCAGAACTTTTTGGGGTGTAAAGTTCTTGTACAAATTGATGCAAGAATGAAAAGTGGATATGCCCTGGCGGTCTAAGTGCATTGCTGATGAAGGGATTCCCAGCTTAATCGCCGCTGCGTGCATCGCTTGCGCTTCATCGTAGCCTGTTTTTACGGAACCGCTCATCACAAGCAAGCCTGCTTTTCTCTCTTGGTATAGATTTACAGCAGTCAAGATACGATCCAGCAGGATATCGGATGGCATGCCATTCTTCTCCAATCCGGCTCCCAGGACCAGTGCGTAATCAAAATAATCAATCTGGTCGGGTTTGAGTAAATAAAAACTCACCCAATAGTATATGAAAATATAAAAAAGAAATAAAAGAGCACATAAAAACAATAGGAAAGGAATGAACAAATTAATAGTATCCTAGATTCTCTGGGTCCATTCTGGATTGGCATATTTCTCATGCAGCAATTGATGGGCGCGCTGCTTCTCTTCAGCGCTTGCATTTCCAAGAACAAATTGAATTCCTAATGCTTGTTCAAATCCTTTTTGCATGCATTCTGCGAGAAAAAACCAAGAGAGGTTTTTATTGAGAACTTGTTCGATATTTGTCGCGCGTTTCGCTAACAGTTGTCGAGCATCGATCTGAGTTTGTTCATCAGGAAAAGAGAGTACAGCGACAATACGCGTGATGTCGCCAAATAGAGGAATTGCACCATGCTGAAGTACACCATGGTTGCGTCTGGCTTGCGCGCTGCCGATTAATTTTTTTCCCTGGAAAGTAATCTCATAATCAGATGGGTATTGAAAACAAACTGGATTAAATGCCAGGTTTTTTTCTTGCTGGTTTTTGGGTTTTGAGTCAGCAACGATACCTGCGATTTCAAGACCTTTGAGCAGACCAGAGGATAAAAGGCGGTAGGATTCCAGAACGTTACCACTGACATGCGAATCGTCTTCATGCGCACTGATTGAATAGGTCAATTCATCCGCATGCAGGATAGCCCTGCCTCCAGTTGGACGGCGAACAACATCCCAACCTTGAGAATTCAAGGTTTCTAGATTAACATCTGCAAAAGGCTGGGCGTGGCCAAGGGATAATGCGTAGGGATGCCAATCATACAAACGCATGGTAGGTGGTTGTCTTTTCGTGGCAACATTTTCAAGAATGGCTTCGTCAAGAGCCATGTTCCATGCACCCGAATTGGGAGAATTGATAATTAAGCGCCAGATATCCATGAGATTCCTGTCAGTAAAATCCCCATGATTTTACTAGATTATGGCAGTGGTAAAATACAATTCCTCCATGAAAACAGATTCTGGATTTCGATTCATTGACCGACTGCCCAGCGAAATTGAAGTTAAGCTTCCAGACGGACGCATTATTTCGGGGAAAAGAGGCGCCTCAATTGAGAAATTTCTCTGCCTGCTGGAAGAATGGGAAGGTTCGCAAATTGTCGGGGCAGTCGTCAATGGCAGCTTGAAGGAACTGACCTACCCGCTGCATCAATCCTGCGAACTGCAACCACTCAATATGAGCACTGCGGATGGTTCAAAGATCTATAGGAGGTCACTAAATTTTTTATTGGAGACTGCTTTTGACTCTTTATTTCCAGATTACTTTTTGGCTATTGACCATTCTGTCCCGAGTGGAGGATATTTTTGCAAGGTGAGAGGCAGACAACCGTTATCCAGGCAGGAGATAGCTGCTATTGAAGACAAAATGAGACAGCTTGTAAGTGCAGATCTGCCAATAAAAAAAGAAAAAGTCCCTTTGCATGAAGCACGGGCATATTTTGAAGAAAAAGCTTATTGGGATAAGGTTCATCTCCTAAAATACCGAAAAAAACCGTACTTGATGTTGTACCAACTTGAAAAACATCGCGATTACCATCATGGATACATGGTACCTTCAACGCGATATCTCTCATTATTCAAACTGCATCCCAGAGGAGAGGGATTCATCTTGCAATACCCAAGGCGGAATTCTCCAAAGACACTGCTAGCTATGCCTGCCTACAGTCAGCTGCTGACCGTGTTCAAACAATATGGGTCATGGCTGGAAAGTCTGAATATTGACAGTGTGGGTTCACTGAACGATTCCATCCAAAATGGAAGCATCCGCGAAGTGATTTTAGTTTCGGAAGCATTACATGAACAGAAAATTTCACAAATAGCCGCAAAGATCGCAAAGCGAAGAGAGCAAGTACGGGTGGTATTGATCGCTGGACCAACATCTTCGGGAAAGACCACTTTTTCTAAACGCTTAGCTGTCCAATTGCTTGCTTACGGTATTTCTCCATTTGCATTGGAGATGGATGACTATTTTGTCGATCGTGAGAAGACTCCGAAGGATGAAAAAGGGAATTATGATTTTGAGTCCTTCCAGGCTTTAGATGCGAACCTCATGGAGAATCATATCCGCCAATTAATGGACGCGAAAGAAGTAGTGCTGCCTCACTTTAATTTCAAAACCGGCAAACGCGAAAAAGGCGAAAAAGTGCATTTGGAGAAGAATCAGGTCATCTTGATTGAAGGAATTCATGGTCTGAATCCTTCTTTATTGTCCCAAATTCCCAAAATCAACACTTTTCGAATTTATATTTCATGCCTGACGCAATTAAACCTGGATCTTTATAATCGTATCTCCACAACTGATACTCGGATGCTGCGCAGGATTGTGCGTGATGCGCAAAGCCGTGGTTTTCCAGCCCAAAGGACGCTAGAATTATGGGAATCAGTCAGGCGGGGTGAACGGACCTACATCTATCCATACCAGGAAAATGTCGATGACTTGTTCAACTCAGCTTTAGTTTATGAATTGTCTGCACTAAAACCTTTAGCAGAACCGCTGCTGCGTCAGATTCCATTTGGCGCTGACCAGTATTTAGAAGCAAAAAGACTGCTGGCAATCCTGGATTGGTTCTTGCCAATAAAACCTGACATAATCCCGGATAATTCCATATTGCGGGAGTTTATCGGCAATTCAATACTAACCGACTTTCAGTTGTGGCAAAACCACACCAATGAATTTTAATGCTGCTTTGCCAAATGTTTTTTCACAACAGACGAAAGCCTGGCGATGCCTTCATTGATCTTTTCAGGGCAGGCATTGGAAAAATTCAAGCGCATGGTATTATGCCCTCCGCCCTCAGCAAAAAATGAGGTTCCTGGAACGAAGGCAACTTTTTCAGCAACTGCATCTTCAAACAAGTCTTGAGTATCTAAGCTTGCGGGTAAAGTGACCCACAAGAAGAGACCACCCTTTGGATGTGTCCACTTGGTATCTTCAGGCATGTGTTCGCTCAAGGAATCCATCATTACATCACGGCGTTCCTTATAGACTTTGCGAATCAATTTGACATGCTCATCGAGAAAACCGCCATGCGCTACTTCGAAAGCAACAATTTGGTTGAAGGTTGAGGTATGCAAGTCAGCACCCTGTTTAGCTTGGATCAGTTTGCGGATCACTTCTGGAGGTGCCACCACCCATGCCAGTCGAATTCCAGGAGCCAGAGTCTTTGAAAATGTGCTCAGATAGATGACATTGCCAGAATAGCATTCATTCTGCGCGCGGGTTTGGCTATCCAAAACTTCGATGGCAGGCAAATTTTCACCTTCAAAACGCAATTGACCATAGGGATCATCCTCAATAATTGGCACACCGTAACGATCTGCCAATTCGATTAATTTCAAGCGGCGGTCGTAAGCCAGTGTTGCTCCAGTAGGATTCTGAAAATTCGGCAAGACATAAATAAATTTCGGGCCTGCCCGCAAACGATCCTCCAACTGACTGGTTACCATGCCATGTTCATCCAGAGGCACCGGCACAAATTCTGCTCCATAGGCATTCCATGCCTGCAATGCACCAATATAAGTAGGGGATTCCACCAAGATTCGATCGCCGCGGTTGATAAAAATTTTGCCTAGCAAATCTAGAGCCTGTTGGGAACCGGAAGTGATGAGAATGTTGTCGCTGTTGACGGAGATCCCATAACGGGCAGAATGACGTGCGATCATCTCTCTCAGCGGCGTATAGCCATCAGTAGAGCCATACTGTAGGCTGGCAGGACCGTTGTTATCCAATACTCGCAGACAAGCTTCCTTGAATTGTTCAATAGGGAATACGTCTGGAGCGGGCATTCCACCCGCAAAAGAAATGACATCCGGATTTTCTGCGAATTTCAATAACTCTCGTATTGCTGAACTTGACATCCGTTGCGTTCTTTGAGCGAAGCGATGATCCCATAATGTCTGCATACCTTACCTCCTGAAAAATTGATTTATAGTTTCGGAAAGCGACTGATCACAGCTGCTTTTTCAGGCAACTGTATCTTTTCACCTGATTTTAGATCTGCGGGGTTGAATTGCGAGATCGCATGTGCGTTCTGAATGATATAAATTGGCGTTCCTTCCTGCATGTTGTTTCTTTCGATCAATGCCTGTCCAGTAAGGAATTCATCTGTATCTATTGCACAGCTGCTTACCACCCCTATGACTTTCCCTTTCTCATTCAAAACCGGATCACCATAATGAGCAACTCGCACGCGTTTTTCCTCAAAGCGAAACCTGCAAACCTCATTTTTCCGCTGCGCTTCTTGGTCAATGAATGCTTGCCGTCCAATGAACCAAGGTTTATAGCTTTTTACGTACGCTGAGAAACCCGCATGCCCGATCCCAAGATTCATTTGGCCGCCCATTTCATGGCCATATAAAGGCAGACCGGCTTCAGTTCGCAGGGAGTCCCGGGCTCCCAATCCACAAGGTTTTAATCCGAGAGGTGTTCCCACTTCCAACAATCTATCCCAAAGTTCCAGTGCATGTTCAGGATGAACAAAGATCTCGAAAGCGATTTTTTCACCGGTATAGCCTGTCCTTGAAATAATTAGATCAATTCCTTGCCAAAGGACGTGCGTTAGCTGCGTTCTTTTGAGATGGTTTAAAACGTTCTTGTGCTTGGTGGACAATCCAATTTTATTGAGGATTTCCCTCGAACGAGGACCCTGGAGAGCAATATCCACGCGCATGGCGGCGCCTTCTTGAGATTCTCGCAGATTGCGCAGAGTTACTTGAGATCCATAGGCAAATGCCCAAGGTCGTTGGTTGTCTATTTTCACCTGATGCTTCCTTACGGAATTCAACCACGCCCAATCTTTATCATCATTAGCCGCATTCACAACCAATAAAAATTGATCCTGTTCATGACGATAGACCAAAAGGTCATCGATGACATTGGCATCCGCATCCAGAAAGTGCGTGTAACATGATTCACCTAAAGACAGGGCGCTGATATCATTGGCACAGACCGAATCTAAGAAAGACAACGCAAAAGGACCTTCAGCTTGATATATACCCATATGGGCGACATCAAATAAGCCTGCGCTGTTGCGCGTAGCTAAATGCTCTTCCATTACTGAAGAATACCATACCGGCATATCCCAGCCCGCGAAGGGGATCATTTTTGCACCTAAAGAGATATGACGTTGATGAAGCGGTGTTTGCTTGATATTTTCACTTTCCTGCGATTTCCATTGAAAAGAAGGCAATGGATTAGAGGTATGCTCCTGGCATTGTGAAATGCCGATGAAGAATGGTTTAATGGTGGAAACCGATGCCTGTTTTGAGGAAAATTCCATGGTTTGGCTGTCGGTTTGTGTCAAAGAATAAGGACCGGGGATTCGACGAATCAAATCATCATCAAAGTAAATATAACCATCGGACAGATTACGCAGCCACGCAGCTGCCAGAGCGGCTCGTTCTGCGTTAAATGTGATCTTGCAGGAATTCGGTAGTTTATAAGTTAGCTGTGCATCAATCAATTGGTTGTTAATGAAAAGTGAAACAGCTTGGCTTTGATCGGGCAATGGTGATTCCAAGTCACTGGCAAGGATGAATTCAAGCGCTTGAAGAAGATTCTCACCTTTGAGAATAAAGGAAACACTTTGTTGCGGTTGAGAAGCATTGTGCCAATCATCGAAAAAAGCAAATTGATCTCTCCCAGCCGCATCAAAGGCATGTCCGTTATTCGTCTTTTCCACCAAATTTCTCACGCGGATTTTCATTTTTTCGAAGGTTTCAAAATCCACTTTCGCCCGAGCAACAATCTGGGAACCTGACTGATAACTATAGGGCTTGATCGCCTGAAAGAGGTCGGCGATAATATCTGCCAGTTCGATCATGTCCGTCTCGATCAATCCTCGCTGGGTAACCCAGGGAGTACCCATACGGATGCCGCTTGCACGCATTGCGGATTTATCACCTGGAATCGCATTGGAATTTGCGACCAAACCAACGATATCCAAGATGCGGGCAGCCATATCGCCCGTGAGCGTGGCAGTGTCTGCTCCCCTAATTGTCTTACAATCCAGATTGAGGAGATGGGTATTCGTCCCGCCATACGCCACCCGCAGACCGCGTTTTTGGAACTGATTCGAAAGTGATAAACAATTCTTTAATATCTGTTTCTGGAAATCAATAAATGGCTGCTGTTTCGCCAAATGAAAAGTGGTGGCCATAGCGGCAAAAACTTGGATATGTGGACCACCTTGCTCTCCGGGGAAAACGGCTTTGTCAATTTTCTTTGATATGTTTTCCTTGAAAGATAGAATACATGCACCACGAGGACCACACAGGGTTTTGTGGGTAGTGAAAGTAATGACATCTGCGAAACCCACTGGAGAAGGCAAAACACCCGCAGCGATCATTCCAGCGATGTGTGAAATATCCGCGAGCAAATACGCTCCGACTGAGTCGGCAATTTTCCTGAATTCTTTCCAATCTGGAGACCATGGATAAGATGAATAGCCGGCTATGATGATGCGCGGTTTTGATTCCTGAGCGATCTTTTGAACTTGCTTATAATCTATTTGTTCTGAAAGGGGGTCAACGCTATAGTGGA
Source organism: uncultured Pelolinea sp. (assembly GCA_964451805.1). Classification (GTDB taxonomy): domain Bacteria; phylum Chloroflexota; class Anaerolineae; order Anaerolineales; family Anaerolineaceae; genus Pelolinea. The sequence continues at coordinate 35,596 of CAYVJI010000008.1, forward strand.
ATACGCGATAAAGCTTGCCAGAACGATTGACAGAAGAGCCGTGGGTTAGGTGACCGCCATGAAAAAGATTCATGCCCAAAATCGTATCTCCCGGCTCGATCAGGGCGTGATACACAGCATTATTCGCAGGAGCGCCTGATAAGGGCTGCACGTTCACAAAAAAATCATCCACACCGATAAGTTTGTTCGCGAAGAGCTCTGCGCATCGGCGGCGGGCTAATTCTTCTAAAACATCCGCGAACTCCACACCTTTGTAATAGCGCGGATCTGAATAGCGACGATAATGAGCAAGTTGATTCTCAATATTTAGAATCTCCTTCTGGGTGAATAAACGGCTTTCTTCGGGTGGATAACCTTCTGCGTAGATATTCTGTAGCGCCGATCCCAGGCTTTCACGAACAGCAAGGGGAGCTGCACTTTCACTGGGAATCAGAATGAGTTTATTTTGCTGTCTATTCGATTCCAGTTTAATAATCTCTTCAACGTCTGGATCGATTTTGTTCAACGGTTCGTTAAGGATGAAACCTGGCATTATTACTCTCCTTAAAAAATGATAAAAAACCACTTGTTATTCTATAACAAGTGGTCATATATATAACCTGGAAATAATGAAACAAAAGACACAACAGGAACAAATCTGACAAAATGAACATGTCATTCATCGCAATTATTTTATCTTTCCCAATACCTATGGTCAAGGATGAATGCACCACAATACAGATGATGAACCTTCCTTATTCGAATTTGCCATTATTAAGCAATTTTCAACTGCTTTTCTAACCAAGCGAGGGAGAATTTGAAGACCTCTTGTTTTTCCGGTTCGTTATGAATTTCATGATACAACTTAGGCCATATTTTGTAATCTACTTTGGGAGCTGATTTACAAAAAGCATCGACTGCTTCTTTGCTGACAATCCCTTCATTGGAACCGATCATGACCAGCATTGTATTGGTATTTTGCTGCGCATGAGAGAGAATCCAAGCACCACGCTGGCTGATCATCCAACCCAAACGCGCAGATACTTTTTTATGCACTAAGGGATCTGATACATAGGCATCCACAACCTGCTTATCGCGAGACAACTGAGTGACTTCCAAGCCATTATCCATTGTGAAAGAAGGCCATAGAGTGTTTAGTAAACTTGCCAAAAAGAGTTTGAAAGGAGGGATTGGTTCTTTGGTATCAATAGAAGGTGAAGTAACGAAGACTCCCTTTACAGACGGATGGCGGTCTAATGTGTACCAAAGTACAATCTCGCCGCCCATGCTGTGCCCATACAGAAAGATAGGCTTTGCTGGAAAAAGTGCCTTGGTTTTTTCTAATAGCATATCCAAGATATCAAAAAAATCTTCAGCCTTGGAAATGTGCCCGCGGATCCCTTTTGTTTTGCCATGACCTGGTAGATCTGGGGCAAGAATCGCGATGCCGGCTTTTGTATAGAAAGAAGCGAAGTGACTGCCATAGCGGCCAGAATGTTCACCCAAACCATGAATCAGTAAGATCACAGCACGAGGTTCTTTTTCTGGTTGCCATATCTGATAGAACAATTTTGATTGCCGCGGACCTGATAGAAATGTCTCTTGATGTTTCATTCATAACTCCTGGAAGCAGAGGTGTTTAACATTATAAGTTTACTGGATATTTGAATATAATCATAACGGTAAGATTTAAAGAAGCTACGAAATTTCGCAATCAACCAAACACAATGAAAAATTCATCCAGTAATGAAGATAAAACGCTTGATCTCGCCATTCAAGGAGATGAAACAGCGTTCAGCATTTTATATCAAGAAAATGTGAAGAAAATATACAACTATA
>CAYVJI010000008.1:37513-38926 GCA_964451805.1 uncultured Pelolinea sp.
GAAACAGCGTTCAGCATTTTATATCAAGAAAATGTGAAGAAAATATACAACTATATTTATTACCGCACTGGTAATGCAAGTGACGCAGAAGATCTCACCGCGCGAGTGTTCCAGAGGGCATTAAAACATATAGGCAGATATAAAAAGACCAATGTACCTTTTTCCGCCTGGCTCTACCGTATCGCACATAATCTGGTAGCCAATTGGCATCGCGATAACCAACGCAGGAAAGAAGTGCCGATTGAAGACCAAATGCATATTCAATCGAAGCAAGATATTCCCGACCGTGAATTTGAAAAAAAACAAGAAGTCGAATCTCTGCTGAAAGCTGTGAGAAAATTGCCGAGCGACCGGCAAATGGTATTGATATTAAAGTATGTTGAAGATCTGTCGAACAAAGAAATCGGCGTGATCATGGGCAAGAGCGAAGGTGCCATCAAAAGTCTTTACCATCGCACATTGATCGATCTGAGGATTTTTTTTCAGCGGTAAGACTGATATCTGAACATGCAAGGAGTAAAAAAATGAGCGAAATGGATTTTAGAAAAGTTTTAGAAGGAAAACTGAAAAGCATATTGAATCCGGTAATGCCCAATTCAGGATTCATTAATGAACTTCAGAAAAAACTCACTACCAAACCAGACGTCTCCGTTGAGTATCCAAATTATCTGATGCCTGTGCTGCTGCTTTCTTCCGGACTGGTTGCTGGGGTCATACTTATATTAGTCTTAAGCAGATTATTCCGCATCCTTTCTTTCCGAAAACTGGAGAATCCGAATTAAAACAAATGTCCAAAAGAAAAATTGTATTTATGGGATCACCGGATTTTGCTGTTCCGATCCTGAGAATGTTGGCTGAAAATTATCAGGTCATGGGAGTAGTCACACAGCCCGACCAGCCAGTGGGACGTGGAAGGAAGTTAGAAGCCCCTCCAGTGAAGCATGCAGCTCAAGATCTCGGTTTGCCAGTGCATCAACCAGCAAAGATAAAAGGCAATGAATTTTTGAATATCCTAAAGAGACTGGAACCCGAAGCGATCATTGTGGTAGCCTTTGGGAGGATATTGCCAAAAGAGATACTGGATCTGCCAGAATTTGGCTGCATCAATGTGCACGCATCCCTGCTGCCCAGGTGGAGAGGTGCCTCACCGATTCAGTACGCCATCTTGAAGGGTGACCAGCAAACGGGTGTGACGATCATGTTGATGGATGAAGGACTTGATACAGGCGCCATTCTCTCGCAGGAAACCCTTATTATTGATGAGGAAGACACAGTAGCGACGCTTAATCCAAGGCTCGCCAGAGTGGGAAGAAAATTGCTTATGAAAACATTAGAAGAACACTTTGCGGGAAAAACCCAACCGGAAAAACAAGATGAATCCTCTGCAACATATACGAAGATGATAAAAAAAGA
>CAYVJI010000009.1:0-3675 GCA_964451805.1 uncultured Pelolinea sp.
CTAAAAAATTTTCTGGCAGAAAATCCTGCCAATATAATTTACGGCATTCCATGCATAACTCCGCTTCAACAAATGAAGGCGCGCTAACTTGAGTAGCGGGTTGTGCGGTCAATCCGGAAAGGCTGAGTTTGTCCCCATCTCGTCCAGATTGCGATCCAAGGATATTCAATGCAGAGTGAAATTTTTCAGGAAAAGCACACAAGGTAAAGTCTTGATAACGGTTTATGAAAGTGTAAGTATAACGTGTTGGGCGAACTACTACCATTGTAATGGGCAGGTTCCACATATTTCCAAATCCGCCCCAAGCCACTGTCATGCAATTGAAATCATTCTTTGCGAGATCTCCACAAGAGAGTAAGAACCAACTGGAATCCCATTGATGAAATGCAGAGACAAGAAAATTGTTTATGGATATTTCCTGAATCATTTCTATTTTTCCTTATTTGTTGATTCGTGTTATTGCTTCAAAATTAATTGGACCATATACGTGCGGGAATTGTTCCCTTCCCCCTTCAAGATTCTCAAAAATTACTTTGCTTGATAATAGTTCCGTTTCTATTTCTAACAAGAGAAGGTTCTGAACTCCCTTGAACCATTGTTCTTTGACTGCCTCCACCTGTTCTGGCAGACAGCAGTGAATAAAACCTTGAGATTCCAGGGTGTCTGAGCTGTAAACACCTTTGAGTTGACAGTTATCCCAATCTTTTTTTTGTGTAATGTGAATTATTTTCATCTTAACGCGTAATGCTTCCTTTGATGACCAAATATTTTTGAAAGAAGTCAACCAGATCTTCACTAGAAACATTCTTGCTATCACCTGATGCAATTTTTTGTTTTTGGCTGAAATCCATTAATATTTCAGGTTGTTTAGAAAGAGCTTGCAAGCAAACCTTTCTATCCTTCAATACTTGAGCCCAGCCGTTATATTCATTGTCCTTGATTCGAATGATTACAAGGGCACCCTGGTCTAAGTTTTTCCAACGGAGGTCGTCTTTTTTACCGATCAAATAGATTGTTGACCCATCATGGAAGTAATCAGCCCTAAGCGTTAATACTTTACCAGATTTACGATCGGTAATGGTCACGACAGCCGTATCATGACCTAAAAGGTCATTTAAAGGGCTGTTCTTAATCGCTTGTTGAAGGGATTCTGCTAGTTCGGTAAATTTATCCAGGAGTGACATTTTTCTCTTTCATGGCTTATTCTATATTTCATATACGCTGAGATCTATTTTTGGTTTTTAAATTAAATTGTTGTTTTGATGAAAAAGTTTAGATCAAAATCTTTTAAACGGTTAATAAAAATATTTATTCACAAAATGATTGAATCGGCTTAAATAAAAAAAAGCCAGGCAACCGGCTTTTTTGTAAATTTCCCAGTCTATTATTTATTTTCTCTTAGCTTTTCTTATCAAGCGATTCGCAATAAAGACAATTATCACTAAAAGCCCAATCACCAGAACGACATTCTGATAGGTATTAATAAACTCAGCGATCAATGGCCATTGTTCGCCTAAAAGTCGACCACCGAAAGAAAGAACAAAACTCCACAGAGCTGTTCCCAGGATGGTATAGAAGCTGAATTTTGGCAGGCTCATAGAAGCAATGCCCGCTGGGATGGAAATGAGACTGCGTACGATTGGTACCATGCGTGAGAAAAAAATGACCCACTCATCATATTTGTCGAACCATTCCAATGAGCGGTCAAGATCGTCTGTTGACAGGAGCGCGTATTGTCCATATTTCTCGATCAAAGTGCGCACGCGCGGTTCACCCAGCCATTTACCCAAGCCATAGAAAAGGAACGCACCTGTCAGCGATCCTAGCATTCCTACAATTGTGATCAAGCCGATAGAAAAACGCCCGCTAAGGGTAAGGCTGCCTGCTAACGGCAGCACGACTTCCGAAGGGATTGGCGGGAATACATTTTCAAGGAACATGACCAGGTATAAACCCGGATAACCCATGCTGCTGATGATGCCTTCCACCCAAATTTTTATGCTGTTTAAAATGTCGCCTAAATGCATGAATTCTCCTTGGATTCTTTAATTTAATTCTTTGATGTTATTCCTTTGCGCGGATATTACCCTGAATGATTATACCTAGAATAAAAAGCCCTATGAGTATTAGCGAGGCAAAGGATGCGACAGGTTTTATGCTTTGACTGATCAGGACTGCTCCACTGGCAGATGTTAACAGGATCAAAGCCCAATCGAACATTGAACCTGCTAAAACTGCACACAACAAAGCACCAGCTAGGATTGCCAGCCACTGCATCTGCCCTGCATCCAGAGAAGTAATCTGGAGCAAATAGGAAGTTATATATGCTCCTGCTGCCAGTCCCGCCAGACCAACCGCGAATTTCTGAAGAAGAACTGCCAAAAGAGCCCCCAGCAATCCTGCAATTAAAGCGACAGTTAAAATCACCGATTGGCTTTGAGCAGGCAGCAATTGAGGAATATAAGTGAGCCCTAATAAAAAACCCACCACTGCCACAAACAACCAAAAAAGTTTTTTGCCTAAAATCAGAAGGAGAAATCCTGCTACTATATAAGTTAAATTCATCATCCAGTCCTTTTTTGTCAAAGCAATTATATAGGGTATATTAAATAAATAACAGAAGCAGAAATTTGTCTACTTCTGTTATGGATAAAGGGAGGTTAACGGTTTCTAGCAAAACTGCGCACGATAATTACCAATCCAGCGAAGATTAAAATCATTGGAAAGGTAGGCAAACCCAAACGTCTTAATCCAAAACCACTGATCCCTAAGATCAACTCGAAAAACACAAAACCGATAGAGAACATGATAAATCCAAGATTTGCTAATCTTTTTCCAGATTGAACAATCATCTCTCGATTTTTACTCGTTCCATATAAAATTTGTGAAATCCCTATAGATGTGGGCGCTACCAGTGCCCAGGCATATGCCCAGCTTGCCCATAACCCAGTTACACTTTGTGTAAAGAAAACTGCGCCCAGCATGGTGAGAATCCCTCCCAGAATGGAAAGACCTTCTCCGCTGCTGCTTTCACTAGACATTGCAGTCAGGAACACTAAAACACCGGGAACAATGAAGATGAAAGGCCACAAATAATCACCAAATTGCATTCCTAGCAAGCGCCCAATCAAAAGCAACAATCCCAGAAAAAGCATCCCGCCACCCAAGATCAAAGTACCGCGATCTGATTTTGTTGATTGCATGGCGTTTTTTTCATTCTTTGGTTCTACAACAATTGCTTTGTCCTTTCCATCAGTGAGAGTCTGCTCCGGTTTCTTTTCTACTTTCACAGGTGCCTTTTTTTGCATCGCAGGCTTTTCGGGTTTTTGTTCGGTTTTTTTTCGAGTCGTATTTTCGGCTACAGGATCTTTCGAGAGATTCTGTTCTTGTTCATTAGTTTTCTTTCTTGGGGACATCTTTTCTCCAATCTAAATTATGCCAATTCTTATTTTCTGAATCCATATACGGAAATTGCGGATTTAAGTTGCATTGAATAAAAAAAGCAGATAATCATTGAATTTTTGGCCGGTTGCGCAATTGCTGAATAGCGTTCCAGACTAAAATTGCAGCTGCACCTTCATCGATATTTCCAAGAATTGGCAAGTTATCTGGCACCAATTCTAAAAATCCTGCGGTTGGATTGAGCAAATAAATCAATGCGATCGCTCCGCTGAG
>CAYVJI010000009.1:3685-33197 GCA_964451805.1 uncultured Pelolinea sp.
AAAAAAAAATTTGAAGTGAACATTAAAGTTTTTTACCAATAATTGGAAATTTTATTGGCCCAATTAATAAAATACTTGGGTTTGTTTGAGCAAATAAATCAATGCGATCGCTCCGCTGAGGTAAATCATATATGGGGGTAATTTCTTTTCCTCTTCGTTTTTCATGATTGCCTTTCTTATTGATTTTAATCATCTATCTTATTATTGCTTCTGTTGCGCATGGAGCAATCTTCATCAAGGTATTCAAATTCAACTGTGGTGTGCACCATGCCATAAACCTCGGCAAAATCACGGATTTTGTTCTTAATCATGCGAATTTCCTCTTTTTTTGCATTCTGGTTTAAAACAACATGCGTTGTGAGAACATGCTGTTCTCCATCCAAAGACCAAATGTGCGTATGGTGCATGTCCTTTACTTTATTTAATTTACGGATTTCAGTTTCCATGGTTTTGACATCGATCTTTTCGGGAACACCCTGCAGGAATAGGCGCAGCGTTGCCCCCAAATTCCTCAAGACATTGATTACAACGAAAATGGAGATCGCCAACGACAGCAGCGGATCTAAAATTTCTATTTCCCAAATAAGCAAAACAATGCTGACTATGAACACCGCTATCCAGCCTAACAAATCTTCCACCAGGTGCCATGAAATCATGCGGCTGTTAAGGTTCCCGCCTTGTTTGGTACGGAACGCGGCATAACCATTGACTGCCATACCAACCAAAGCAAATATCAACATACCTCTTGCATCGGATGGTTGAGGATCGATCATACGTTGAATTGCTTCTGAAATGATAACGATAGAACCCAACAACAAAACAACGCCGCTGATTAATGCACTCAGCAACGAGAAACGCTTGTAACCGTATGAATACCGGCTATCACTGTCTTTCTCAGATAGTTGCTCCAGCCGCCAGGCTGCAGCCAAAGTAAGGCTGTCACCCAGGTCATGCAGCGCATCTGCCAGAATGGCAACGCTGTTGGTATACAAACCGCCGATTGTTTCTGCCACAGTAAAACTAAGGTTTAGTAAAAAAGCTAACCTGAGGTTTTTTTGATTACTATGGTGTTGATTTTCTTTCATTGTCATATTCTTCATCGTTCAAAATATTGTATACCCTGGCAAGATTTTCATTATTTGAGAATTCTAAGACTAGTAATAGCTATTCTTCATAATGAAATATGCTTGAAGAAGAATAATGGTATAAAATCAGGCAATATTTTGGAATTGTCTTTTCGAAATGTTTAATAAAATTTTAGAAAGAGATTTTAAGATCTCGCGTAAACTAATTATTAATGAGGACCGCAAAATCCTGAGGAAGATGGCGGCTTTTTTCGCTCATTCAGGTGATTCCTGGTTTTGGATGGCCGGATTATTTCTAGTTTGGCTATTCTCTGTGGGCGAATCTCACTTGCATTCGGCTCTGCTGGCTGGAGCGATCATAATGCAGGCAATAGTAGTTCTGGCAATCAAATTCACAATCAAACGGCGTCGCCCCGAGGGAGATTGGGGAGCAATCTACCGGAATGCTGATCCTCATTCTTTTCCTTCTGGGCATGCCGTACGTGCATGCATGCTTGCGGTATTGGCTTGGAACATGGGTAAATCTCCAATAAATTGGATCCTTACGTTTTGGGCTCCTCTGGTTAGCTTGGCGCGCGTCAGCCTTGGAGTCCACTATCTAACAGATATTGTTTTTGGCTGGTTGTTGGGTTTTCCGTTAGCTTATGCAGCTATTCTACTTCAACCGCTCTTGGTTCAGACTTTCCCATTTATATTCATTCGCTGAATGGATAAATTTGATACCAGTCAGGGTTAATGTCGGGCATTGAGAAACGATCGATCCATGGCTTGCCATTTTGATTGCATGTTTTATTGATCAATCGCAAACGACGCTTGGCAGTAAGAGCTAGAAATTTGTTTTGTTCTGGACTTGCAAGGCCAACCGCTTCTTTCCAAACTGCTCGTCCAACTGCGACGCCGCATGATCCGGCTTGACAAGAGATCTCAACTTGGCGCAGATAGGTTTCATAGTCTACTGCTGCTGAAAGCAGCACCCAAGGAATTGCGCAAGCATGATTCAACTCTAAACAAGCTGCCATCCATTCCTTTTCATTCTGGTTGTATTGCACATTAAGAGGAAATTCAACCTTTAGAATGTCTGCACCCAAAGGAGAAAGCTCTCTCACTGTTTGCAGGATTACCTGCCTTCGTTCAGCCGCATCCAATTTTCCACTTGAAGATTCTATTGAAAAGGTCAGCGGTTCCAAGAAGAAAGCTAAATCCACCTTTGAGCATTGCTCAGCTACTTTTTCTATTAAACCGCGAACCAAAGAGCTGGTTGAGGATTTGGGATTGTAATAAACTAGCAATTTCACTGCGCTGGCTCCCATCCATTTGGCTTTGCGAGGATTCCAACCAGTCAAAAGGTTCGATTGGCGCGCATTACTATCACCACTGTAACCTGTTTCTTCCAATGCGATTACTAATCCCACGCTGCCCGGCAGATTACTCTGTGCGATGCTTTGCGCTGCACTATACAATGGATCCAGCAAAATCGCGCTGGCACAGGGAGCTAAATGTTTTATCAAAGTTGCTTTGAAATTGACCAATTCCTGATCGCCAACCATTTCTGGGTGAGCAGGATTGAAGGTTTTGCGTAGATTCTGGCGATGATCCAAAGCCAACATGACGATCAATCCATTTGGATTAGTGCATTGCTGCAGGCCGCGCAATTTTCCTAAAGTGATTGGTTTTTGCATTTCGAATTTTCCTTCTTTGGCAATCTCACAAATTCACGCAAGATACTTTGTTAATACTTTTCATAAGTATAACGGATGCATTTTTGTATAAAATTTCCAAAGAGTGAAAAAGGAGAAAAGATCATGGCATCCATGAAAACTGTAAAAGTAACTGCAAGAGGTCCTGATAATTGGTTAATAACCACGCAAGCTGGCAAACACACAGCTCTAGTTGACCAACCAGAATCTTTAGGCGGCAATGATCAGGGGCCTTCTCCATTGGATTATGTGTTCGTGGCATTAGCGGGTTGTTTCATTACTGTAGGTAAGATTATTGCTGGACAAAAGCGAATTAATCTTCGAGGAATGGAAGTAGAGATTTCGGGAGACATTAACCTGGATGTGCTGCGTGGAAAGGACGATACACAACGAGCAGGTTTTCAAAACATCATCGTCAATCTAAAGGTTGATGCAGATTTATCCGATGAAGAGAAGAAGCAATTTGCTGAAGAAATTGACCAGCGATGCCCAGTTTCAGATAATTTGATCCGAACTACACCCTTTGAGGTAAATATTGTGGGATAATTTCTAAGAGCTAATCCTTTGAAGATCTCATCGCGATGGAAATTATCAAGGAATTGATTGAATCGATTAAAAATGACGCGCCAGTGCGAGATATTCTCATTGGCGCTCATTGGACGGCAGTCCGCAGTCGTTTCTGCGGGATGGCATCCACCGTGATGAATCTAAAACCACATGGGGAAGAGTGTGTAGCGGACGCAGGGGATTTGCATCAGAAAAGTGCACTGCAACTAGCAAAGTATTTGCTTTCAAAGAATGTACTTGAAGCTTCCATCGGATTGGCTGCTCTCAATTCTCTGGTGGAAGTGAAAACAGACATACTAACAGATATAAATGCTTTTCGAATTGTCGCCCAAAAGGGTGTGAACAAACATGTGGCAATATTTGGGCATTTTCCTTATTTAACAGAGATCAAAAAGACAGCTCGAAGGGTCACTGTATTTGAATTAAACCCAGTTGGAGATGAAATTCCATTTGAGCAAGTACCGGTTATCCTGCCAGATGCAGATGTGGTGGCAATAACCAGCAATTCTATAATAAATCATACCTTGGATTCTATTTTGCCGCATTTGCGCAAGAATGCATTTTCCATATTAGTAGGACCAAGCACTCCGCTTAGCCCGCTTCTTTTTAATTATGGATTTGATATGTTAGCAGGAGTGCGAATCGAAGATGAGATTGCTCTTTTTCGTACTATTGGGCAGGCTGCAATTTTTCGTCAAGTCCGCGGGGCAAAATTGGTAACATTAGCAGCTGAATTGTTCAATGAGACATAAAAATTTGTAAATAAAGAAAAAAAATGAGACTATCCCCTTTCGAATTCCATTGTGGAAATCCAGTCTTCAATTTTATAAACGAACAGAAGAAAAAAGGATGCAAAATGTTCCACTGTGGTATTGTATCAGTGAGAGAGATCAGATCTATGAGAAAGGTCTCCAGATAGATAGGAATCTAACGCTTGATTGATCATTTGAACATCTGTCAAAAGTACTTCTTTGCCGCTTGTTTGAAGACTCTGCAAGGCTCCTTGACCCATACCTCCACAGACAATTAAGTCACAATCTATTACAGCATTCAGCATTGAAGCATGGCGAGATTGAGCCTCTGGACTAAAACCATGACGGGTATCAGTGTGATTTTCTATTTCACCGGCAGCCTGGAAATGAACATGTCCCATTTTTTCTCGCATCTCACGATGAATTTCATGACCACCATCAATTTCAATCACCAAATAATAGGGCGCGCGCCCAAAATGGGCGCTGATATTTTCACCATCTTCGGTTACAAAAGCTATTTTCATCTGTGAATGACTCCTTTTTTGCTTGATTTTCAAGGCATTATACCCATAAACGAACGAACTATTTGATGAATGGTTTTATTAACGCATTTCTTACTTTACAAAGGATAAGGCCTAGATTATCCTTATGCTGGGGATGGTTGGGTCCCGGTGGGTCCCCCGGTCTTCAAAATCGGTGGCGGGCTGCATGACAGGCCGCGGTGGGTTCGACTCCCATCCATTCCCGCTAAATTTTTCCACGGAGAAGATATGGACGCTGAGTTTAATCTTGGGGAAATAAATGAAAGAATCGAAAAAAATTTCAACATTGAAGAGATTACTTACGGTAGCCCAAAGCAAATTTTCATTATTCGATATCGTGGTGAACTAAAGGATGATAACAGTGAGCTGGCTTTTGAAAAAATTACAGATTCTATTAAGGATTATCATCTTTTACCCTTGATAAAAAGAGAAAATGACCAAGTTTGTCTCACCATTATGCCTGATGTAAAAAAGGGAAAATCAACCAGTCCACGGTTGAACCTTGTTCTTTTCATTCTCACACTGGTGAGTGTAATAGTGACGGGGGGATTATATAGTTTTAATGGTGAAGTATCGCAAGAGTTCCCGGCAATGATTTTGGGAATAGTAAAATCTGGTTGGCCTTATGCGCTTACCTTATTGAGCATTTTGGCTGCACATGAATTTGGACATTACTTTGCAGGCAGAAAACATGGCGTGCAGGTTAGCTTGCCTTTCTTCATCCCCATGCCGCTCAGCTTATTTGGGACTATGGGAGCGTTTATTAATATGAGGTCACTCCCTAAAAACCGGCGGGCTCTATTTGACCTGGCTGTATCAGGCCCAATCAGCGGATTCATTCTTTCAGTTCTATCTTTAATCATCGGTTTGAACCTCTCCGAAGTCAGCCAATTGCCTTTTGCTCCTGCTGTTGATCCCAGTATGCAAATGGAAGGAAATTCCCTGCTTTATCTTTTGATGAAGTATTCCGTTTTCGGAAAAATTCTCCCGCAGGTACAGGGAATTTCAGGAGTTGAGTTAATACTTTATTGGCTGAAGTATTTTTTTACCGGACAACCCTTTCCCTGGGGCGCCTGGGATGTCATGCTTCATCCGGTGGCATGGGCAGGTTGGGCAGGTTTGTTCGTGACGGGAATTAACCTCATTCCAATTGGCCAATTGGATGGTGGTCATATTTTTTACACACTCTTCGGTGAAGCCAAATCAAAACGTTTATTTCCACTCATTCTAATCACTCTCGGAATATTAGGAATATTTTCGAATGTTTGGTGGATATGGGCAGTATTGCTTTTATTTTTGGGCAGGCGATACGCGCAACCGTTGGATCAAATCACTCAACTTGATAAAAACCGTAAGATTTTTGGTTATATTGCCATGGCAATTTTCATCTTGACTTTCGTGCCGGTGCCAATCACTATCGCTTGAAGTTGGTGATTTGCGATTAAATATTTTTTGCAGACATTGTTTTAGATAATCCTGGATTTGTTAAATTAATTCAGTGAAAAGCTTAGGGGGTAATAGTTGTGAGAGAAAAACTTTCTCGAATAGCGAAGTATTCTTTTAAATAGGTCTCATGTTATGTTGTATAAGTTGCAAAACGAACAAAAAAATTGTAAAATATGTTTGAATAATAACATGTTGAGTCCCGATATTCGTCTTTCCCAAATTGTTGACCGGATTGAAAAGAAAGGATCGGTCAGTGTGTCGGAATTGGCAGGAAATTTTAGAGTATCTGAAATGACCATTCGCCGCGATCTGATCGAACTAGAGAAGATGAGTATCGTACGCCGCGTCCATGGAGGCGCGGTTGCTTTTTATGGGAGAAGCTATGAACCCCCGCTAATATCAAGATCTCATAAGAATATTCCCGCCAAACAAATCATTGGCAAATACGCCGCCAACATGGTTTTAGACGGGGATAGCATTGCTTTAGATGTGGGTTCCACAACTATAGAAATGGCTATGAATTTAATTGGCAGACAAAATCTCACCATTCTAACCCCGAGCTTGCATATTGCCAATTTGCTTAGTGATGAAAGGAATATCCGAGTGATTTTGCCGGGTGGAGTCGTGCGACGAGGTGAGAAATCACTCATTGGAGATTTGACCTATCATGCTTTCCAGGAAATTTTTGTCGACAAATTATTCTTAGGAGTAGGAGGAATCGATTCGCAAGCCGGGCTTACAGAATTTGAAATGCAAGATGCTCAAGTAAAAAAAGCAATGATAAAAAGTGCTAAAGAAGTGATTGCTTTAGCGGATTCCTCCAAATTCCAGATGATCGCTTTCTCTTTTTTCGCGAAACTTGAAGACATTGATCATTTGATCTGTGATGAAAAACCACCAGATGTTTTATTTGATTCTCTTAAAAAAGCACAAGTTGCGATACATTGTGTATCTGAAAAAGATGAATACATTTTATGAGAATGGTGTTAAATGAATATATGGAGGTGAAACGGAAAATATTCTATCAGCTTATTCATGAGGTGATTTATGAAAAGTGTTTATCTGGTTTGCGCAACTGGCATTGCGACGTCAACGATGTTGCGAGTAAAAGTTGAACAATTCTTAGAAGAAAAGGGCATCGAGGCAGAAGTATTTCAGTACCGTGTTGCAGAGATGTTCCCGGACCGCATTACTGCAGATGTAATTTTGTCTACCACCAGCATGCCCCCGGAAATTGAAGAACAATTCACTGTCATCAGCGGCTTGCCTTTATTGACCGGAGTGGGGGAACAAGAAGTATTCGACAAATTGGAAAAAGCCCTGAAAAAATAAATAAGAAAAGGAGTAATCATGGAAAACTTCCTCGTTTCGATCGGTGAACTGCTCAATAGTCTTGGTTCACTCATTGTTCTGCCAATCGTAATCGCTATTCTGGGATTGATTTTGGGAATGAAATTCACCCATGCCATCCGCAGCGGTTTGACGCTGGCAATTGCTTTCATCGGTATCGGCTTGACCGTAGGTTTGTTGGGCGAAAAAATGTCTACAATTGGAACAGCTTTCGCTGAACGAACCGGCACAGGCTTGGATGTGATCGATATCGGTTGGCCGGCAGCCTCCGCATTGGCTTTTAATACACCGGTTGGCAACACAATCATTCCGGTAGGTATTGCGCTTAATATTATCCTGATCTTGCTGGGAGTGACACAAACGTTAGACGTGGATATTTGGAATTTCTGGCATCAGGCTTTCATCGGCGCAATTGTTACCTTCATTACCGGCAGTTTTGGATTGGGATTATTAGCCGCTGCCATTAATGTTGTCATGGCTTTGTTCCTGGCGGACTGGTCAGCTCCATTAATTCAACGCTATTTCAAACTACCCGGAATTTCGTTCCCGCACCTTCAATCTGCTGGGTACATGATGCTAGCGGTTCCATTTGCATGGTTATTGAATAAAGTGCCATTCCTGCGCAATTTGAAATTGGACCCCGATACACTGCGAAAACGACTGGGTGTTCTAGGAGAACCAATTTTCTTGGGTTTGTTCATCGGCATTGTATTGGCTGCTTTGGCTGGAGAATCACTGGCGGATGTCATCTTGACAGGCATTAATGTAGGCGCGGTCATGCTGCTGATTCCTCGTATGGTTTCCATTCTGATGGAAGGTTTGACTCCAGTTGCAGAAGCTGCACGAAAATTCATGACCGCAAGAGCAAAGGGCCGCAGCTTTAATATTGGTTTGGATTCAGCAATCCTGATCGGAAGCCCGGCAGTCATTGCCTCGGGTTTATTGATGGTACCAGTAGAAATTGGACTTGCACTGCTGCTAGCTCCCCTTGGCAACCGTACTCTGCCCTTTATTGATTTAGCTGATGGTGTTTTTGTTACGGCTATGTTAGCACCATTAGTGGCGGGCGATGTGTTGTTGACTGTGATCTTGGGAGCAATTGTGATGGGGATTGGCATGATCTTCACGACCTTACTAGCTCCGGCGGTAACGGACATGGTTGTCTCTGCTGGGACGCTTGAGGTACCTGAGGGCTATTCGCTCTATACAGTTCTGAGCGATGCTGCAATTCCCCATTCATACATTTTCTACTATGTTTTCCAGAGTCCAGTTGTGATTGCGTTGATTATCAGCGCTATCCTGCTGGTCGTCCAATATATTGTCAGCAAGAAGCTGGTTCTTGGAGAAAAACTCTTCAAGGATGTAGCTGTTGCTCAAAAGAAATAAGATTTAAATTGTTGTATGCTGGTGGAAGGGAGTTGTGGCATAATTTGCCGCAACTCCTGTTTATTAAACTGAGGAATAGCTGATGTTAAAAATATTTGTCTCACTAATACTAGGTCCGTTTGGATTAAAAATCCTTGATTTCTATATTGACCATAGTGCAATTATCAACTCCATTATTTTCATTTATGGAGCATTTCTGGTTATCTCGCATATCAATTATCAAAAGATTTTAGATGCACAAATAGCCAAAATTCAAGCGAATAGAAATGATCAGAAAAAAAGGATTAAAAATTATTCGATTGATTGGCAACGGGAGATCGATGAGAATTCTAGATTTCCGTGGGTGGCTGGTAGAGCCAGTATTCTACCAAAGAAAACCTCTATAAAAAACATCAAAGAAATCATGAAACGGGATAAAAAATGGCAGAAATTAATCAATGGGATTGAATTTACTGAAAAGGATTGAGAAAAAAACCAACAGATCAAATCAGTAGACTCTAAATAACTTGAAATCTTTGCAAAAAGGCTGTAGCCGTCTGATAGCAAGCTACAGCCTTATTTCTTAATTACTATTTTTTGCTGTCTGTATTTCTTTCACTTTCTGAATAATCTGGTCAACAAGGTCTTTTTCACCCACTCCGGTGATGAGAGGGATGGCGTTGAAAATTGGCTTGTCGGTTTTTACGGTTACCTGTGCATTGCTAACGATCATATCGTAATTATCAATACGAGAAGCAAGTTCATTATTACCGCTTCCATCAATATGAACATAAAGTTTTTCTTTTTCGAGATGTTCTCGCAATTTGTAGGCGGCATGCATTGCCATGGCTACTCCAGAACCACATACAACCACAATTCTCACTTTGTACATTTTTTCTTAACTCCTCGCTCTATGAATTCTATATTATAAAACCACCTTATGCATTGAAGGTTTTTCGTTGATTATTTTGTTTTTTCTTTTTCTTTCAATTCCTTAATATGATCCAACATGGCTTTTTTAATTTCAATTTTTGAATTGGCATTTTTCATTTTTAACAACGCCTGATCATTTTCAAGGATAAATATGACCTTTCTTAGAATCGGTATTACGAGCTTGGCATCATGCACCGCCAACATAATCACAATTTCTACGGGGACTTGATCGTCCGGACTTCCCATCACATGAAAGTTTATTGGATTTGCCAGAGTGGCAATGGCGATGGCGGGATGGTTTACATGATCTGTATCGGTATGAGGTACAGCCACACCGGCCACTTTTGCCTGCAAGCCGGTTGGGTAGGTTCGCTCACGATCAATTACAGCTTGCGTATAGCTATCCTTGACAAATCCTTGATCAAATAATAGTTTTCCTAATTTGTTGATTATCTCTTCACGCGTTTCCGCTTTGTCATGAACGAGGATTAAGCTTTCATCAATCGTAAAATTGATTTCTTCAGCGTTTGTCGATGTGTTCATTAAATATTTTCTCTTTCTGACCAGATTGTTTCATTTTTGTGATATTTTCTGCGTATTGTTGATCCCTGAAAACACCTCTGCCTGCAACGACAATGTCTGCTTTTACTTTTTGGGCATCTTGAATATTATCGGCATTGAAACCACCATCAACCTCCCATAGTACGTTTTCTATACCCGGTTGATTTTTTCCTTGGGATACTTTCTCAAGAACTTCTGGAAGATATGTGCTTTCCCTTGCTTCTGGTTCAGTTGTTAGAATCAAAACAAAATCTAAAAATGGCGAATAATAGTTTAGTGTGGGCAATGTTGTTTTGGGGTTGAGTGCTAATCCTGCTTGCATACCTGCTTCATGGATCAGACCTAAGGTGCGCCGGGGATATGGGCATGCTTCATAGTGAACAGAAAGCATATTTGTGCCAAAATCTGCCAGCATTGATATCAACCATTCAGGATGATTGACCATGAGATGCACATCAAAAGGCAAATCGGTCAAAGGTCGTAAAGCTTTAATTATGTTCACGCCCAATGACATCATTGGTACAAAGTCCCCGTCTTCTATGTCAAAGTGGAGAATATCTGCTCCAGCTTTTTCCAACTTTTTAACTGTTTCCGCCAGGTGAGTCATTGGAGCGGAAACCAATGAAGGCGCGATCTTTATCATTGAAATTTACTCGAAGTTCTTACGGAAACTCTTGACCTTATCCATAAATGCCTTAACGCGCGTCAAATCGACAGAGTTTTGGAAGATGCCATCAACCTTGAAGGTTGTGGCTACCACTGCTCCATCAGCAATACTGAGTTGTTCTTCCACATTTTCAATGCGGACGCCAGTATTTGCCAAAACAACTGTATCTGGCACTGCATCCTTCACCCGTTTGAGAATTGTGGAATCTGTTTCTGATCCTGCGGTTAATCCGGAAACACACAAGGCATCAGGCAAGTGGTTAAAAACCGTTGAGCGGGCAACCTCAGCTACATCACGCTGTGCAAGATATTGGGCAGCTTCAGGAACGATATTGAACAACAGTTTAACATCTTCAGCGCCAATGGCATGTTGATGGCGGATAATTTCTCCACAGTTGGTGTTCCAAAGACCAAAATCACTTGCATACACACCTGAAAAAATCTCGCGTACGAACTTGCCATCCACTGCGGCTGCTAATTCCAAAGAAGCATAGGGGTCCCAAAGGACATTCACGCCATAAGGCACAGTGATTTCGCGCATCAATTCACCAATTACCCTTGCCATAGCCGCCGTCGTTTCGGTTTTAACTTTGAGAAGATAGGGCATGCTGAATTCATTTGAAAACATAACCGCGTCAACGCCGCCCTCCTGTAAAGCTAGTAGATCTTTTCGGGCAGCTGCAATGACTTTTTTCATACCACCCGATTTATCATAACCTGGATCTCCAGGCATTGCCTGCAAATGGCACATAGCGATGATTGGTTTTTGAGTTCCTAAAACTTCTTTCGTCCAATACTTCATTTCGTATGCTCCTAAAAAAATTAGATTGAAATTATACGCCCCGTCTCAAATCCAAGTGATGGTCAAATTTACTGACAATAGTATTTAAGGCTTTGATGCCCGCTTCGATATCACGAATGTCGGATGTTTCAATTGGAGAGTGTGAATACCGCATTGGTATGGAAAAATGCGCCATGGCGACACCCTTTGTGCCAGACATCAGAGTAAAAGCATCATCAGTGATTACTCCCAGTACGATATCCCTTTGCCACGGAATTCCCATTTCATCCAATGTGTTTTCCATAAACATGCGCAGCTTGGGATTGGGGATGATGCCAGCGAGAGTACCTCTGCCGTGGAAATTCATTTGAGTCACTGCCGGACCTTTATTAAGGCTCATGTCGTATTTGTAGTTGAGGTCAGGCGTGTCGCAAGCAGGGGTGATATCCACGCAAATAGATGCATCAGGTTCCAAACGATAGAATACAGGCATAACCCCGCGGATATTGAACTCTTCTTGAACTGACGCGACAACATAAACATTACCTGATGGGGGATTCGCTTTAAGGTGTTCTGCTAAAGCGATCAACATCAGGCAGCCGATCCGGTTGTCTAAAGTTTTGCCACTAACGTGATGTTCGCCAATTTGATGGAATTGATGATGGTATGTGACTGCGCTGCCAACCTGAATGCCTTTCGAGAAGATCTCCTGGTCGGTTTCTGCCCCTATGTCAATGTACATTTTGTCATGGGTTGGAACGGTCAATTTTGCTTCAGAAGGAGTGAGATGATGCGCATAAGTGCCTACCAGGCCAACCACATGCCTTTTTCCATCGATTGTATGCACATCTACAAATTGACCCATCAAGGTTTTTTCAGGCACTCCACCTATCCGATCAAATCTCAGGTAGCCGTTTTTTTCAATTTTGCGAATCATCAAACCCAATTCATCCACATGGGCAAAAACCAGCAAACTGGGTTCCTTTTCTTTCTTTCCCTTGAAGGTGGCGGTAACATTGCCCAGGTTATCAATATCAACCTCGTCAGCCAAAGGCTTCAAGCGCATTACCATCTCACGAATCATATTATCTTCCAAACCTGATAATGCTGGAATGCTTGTCAAATGCATTAACTCTTCAGTAATACTTTTCATTTCTAACTCCTTGATAGAATATTCTTAGCCAACATGCATGCGGCCACCATCTGCAACGATGATTTCTCCGCAAATGAAACTGGATAATTCCGAACATAGAAATAAGATGATATTGGCGATATCTTTTGGGTAACCAATTCGACGTACAGGCATCTGAGGGATGTAGTGCGCGATCATCTCTTCTTCGCTGGCATAGCGCGTCATGATCATATCACTCATGATAACAGCCGGCATTACCGCATTCACCAATATACCCAAGGGTGCGTATGTTTTAGCCAGATAACGGGTTAATGAGAAAGAACCGGCTTTCGTCGCGACATATTGAGGAATACCTGTACCACCGGTCAGAACACAGGTTGAAGTGATGTTTACTATCCGGCCGTTTCCTCTTTCTGCCATGTGCGGTTTTACCGCTTCAGAGCAGTAATGCACTGCCTTGACATGCACCGCAAAGCTCTTATCCCAGTCTGCCACCACGCCAGCATTATTAATCAGAAAATCAATCCGCCCGAATTGATCAAGAATTTCTCGAACCATTCCTTTGCAGTTTTCCTCGATTGAAATATCCTTTTGAACATAGTAAGGACGCGCACCGGTTTTTCCAATTTCATCAAGGACAGGTTGGATGCTTGCTTGGGGCAGGACATCGTCGATGACGACTTGTGCACCTGCTTCGGTGAGCAAGTGGGCGGTAGCTTTACCGATACCTTTAGCAGCTCCGGTTACAATAGCTACTTTACCCGATAGGTCAATGGTATACGACATAAATTTCCTCGATGATTATTCTTCGAAATTCACAACGCATTTGAGGCTTTCGTGCCGGCTGGCAGTCTGCAGAATAGCTTCCGACAACCTTTCAATTGGATAACGATGACTGATTAATTTTTCGGCTGTTACATCATTGCTAGAGATCAAATCAAGTGCCATGCGCGTATCCAAGTGGTTCGCAGAGTACGTTGATGTCAGTGTAATTTCATTGAAGAAGAGATGGGACGGGAAGATGTCGATAGACTCTTCTGGTTTGGGTGTGGCGAAAAAAATTACTGTGCCGCCTTTATTGACCAGCTGTATTCCCAATTTCATGGCACTGATATCTTTAGCGGCTATGAATACTTTATCTGCTCCATCAGAAGCGAATAATTCCTTGATTTTTATCAAATCACCTTGTGGTTCTTTTGACGGAATAAAAACATGCTCTGCCCCAAATTCACGAGCTTTCTTTATTCTCCAATCCAACATCTCGTAGATTGCTAATTTTCTCACGCCCCAGTAATGCAGGCATTGGATAAACATCAGCCCCATTGTTCCAGTACCGATTAATACTACAGACTCTCCAGCTTTGACCTTTGCTTTCTGAATGGCGTGGATCACACAAGCCAAAGGTTCGACCAGAGTGCCTGCTTCAAAACTAACGTGAGGTGGTAGAACCAAAGTATCTCGTTCAGCGTGAATTGTTGAAGCGATGAAGTATTCAGAAAAACCTCCAGGTTGGATATGAGTTTTTCGAAAGGTTTCACACATTGTAAAATTTCCACGCCGGCAGTGTTCGCAAATCAGGCAAGGGATATGATGATGTACAGCTACTCTGTCTCCTGCTTTCAGGTTTTCAATATTCTTTCCCGTCTCCACGATTTCACCTGAAGGCTCATGACCAAGTGTCAAGGGCGCACGTGGTGTGAGATACCATTCCATCGTGTCTGCAACACAAACACCGCAGGATTTTGTTTTTACCAAGATCTCATCCACTCCCGGTTTGGGGATGGGGCGGTCTTCTATTCTGACATCATGGTTGTTGTAATAAACCGCAACTTTCATCGAAATCCTTCTTTGAAAAAAGCCGCCGCGCATGTAAATTCACACGGCGGCTTTTTGCGTTGGATGCAGCAAATACCTGCATCAAAATTCAATATGTTTTATCCGCCAAACAAGCGGCCGATCTGGAACAGAACTGCGGATAACCAGTTGCCTGCTGATAGACCAGTGATTTCCACAGCACCTTCGGGCATGGCATATCCAATGGAGGTTGCCATCTCTGTCAGCGAGGAACCAAAGGACGTGCAGGCGTACAGCACTACAACGAAAATCACTGTGCCGCACACGATTGAACGGAAGAGGTTGCCTTTAGACATGAAAGGTACCATTGCCACAAAGTAGAAGGTGGCTGCCAAATCGCCAAAGGGCAGAACGCGGTTACCGGGCAGGATCAATGCTAGACCGAGCACGATCGGGATCATGATGATACCTGCAGCAACTGTGATGGGGTGACCGATCAACACTGCAGAATCTAAACCGATGTAGAATTCACGACCGCCAAATTTCTTTTCCATGAAGGTCTTGGCAGATTGCGCGATGGGGGTTAGGGCTTCCATGAAGAAACCGATGATCTTGGGGATCAAGATCATGGCTGTACCGATGGTTATACCCAATGTGAGCAGTTTAACCGGGTCTTTCCACAAACCGCCAAAAAGACCAACACCCACACCCAGCAGAACACCCAGGAATAACGGCTCGCCGAAGATGCCCCATTTCTCGCGAATGTTGCTCTCATCCCAGTGAATATCCTTCACACCAGGAATGCGATCCAGGACCCAATTGACAGCCGCAATGATTGGAACACTGGTGACAGCCCAACCATGTGGAATGCTGATGCCGGGCAGATTGTAGAACTCCTGAACATCTTTGGCTGTGATGTCCGCAATCCATAGTTCATAGACTGTATGAATTGCTGCGGCAATTAAACCCCAGATCAAGCTGCCTGAGGCGATGTAGCATACTGAGGCGGTGAAAGCTTGATTCCAGAAATTCCAAATGTCGACATTGAGGGTTTTGGTCAGCTTGAGAGCAAGCATGATAATATTGGTGCCCAAACAAACCAAGATCACCAGAGAACCTGCAGCGGTGCCAAAAGCAATGGCAGCCGCCACACCCCAGCCTACGTCAAAAATATCCAAATTGGCACCCGTGTTTTTGACCATCACATCCACAACCGGCACCATTTCACCGATTAGCAGACTGATGACCAGATTCAGTGCAATAAAACCAGCACCCAGGGTCAAGCCTGCCCGCAGAGCTGTGCGCAATTTTTGACCGAAGATTAAACCTAGAATGGTAATGATGATTGGCAAAAGCAGTGAGACACCCAGTCCGGTCAGGAAATTCGCAACATTTTCAACAGCAGTTACAAAATCCATTTTTACTCTCCTTTTTTTAAATTATTAAACAAGATCTATGCGTTGATGAATGAACTTTTCTTTTTCGAACACCTCCTTCCTCACATACTGTTAAGCAAAAATCAAACAGCCAATATGTTGACATGATGTTCTTCGCAATAGTGAATAAAGCTTTGTGGGATGCCATCATCAGTGATCAGATAATCTACCTCAGAAATATCACACACCTTAGCAAAGCCAGTGACCCCGAATTTTGAAGAATCCGTCAAGAGAATCACTTGGTTGGCAGCCCGGATCAGTGCTTGTTTTATAGGCACTTCCTCGATATTGACATTGCTAATTGTCCCGTCAGCATGAATAGCATCTGCGCCAATGATTGATTTGTCCACGCGCAAATCGCGAACAAAATCCGCTACCTGAGGACCCTGTAACGTAAACACATTCGCGCGCGCAATTCCCCCGGTGCAGATTAGGTTGATATTCGGATTTGCTGCTAATTTGACTGCAATATTCAGATCGTGCGTAACAACGGTCAAGCGATCTTTGTGATGCAACAGATTCGCCAAGGCATATGTTGTTGAGCCGGCGTCAAGTAAAACCGTATCGCCATTTTCAATAAGGTTCAGCGCCTCATGGGCAATACGATTCTTGGCTTCTATGTTGCGGTGTTTTTTTATGTCATAAGGGACTTCCATGGTAACCCCCTGCGTTGAACGAACCGCGCCGCCGCGTTTTCGGATGCAGCCGCCTTCCTTTTCAAGCAGGATCAAGTCGCGCCGAATGGTTGCAGAGGAAATCCGCAGTTCATTAGCCAGATCGGTTACCTGAATGTACCCGTCTTCTCGTAATTTCCGAATTAATAACGCTTTACGCTCTTCTGCCAACATATTCGTAAGTATGCAATAATGAACAAAAAAATGAAACGAAATGCAACCTTAAGAACATTATAGCGAGTTAATAAATTACTGTCAATTGTCTGGATGAATCTTTAAGAAAACTAATTCAGACCAATAAAGAGGATAGCTAAAGAGATTTCTGGAACAAGAAGAAAGAAACAGCAAAAAGCTATTGATACTGTTCGTAAAACGTAAGAATCCGATCGGCATAGGTAAATTCGACATTGATCGGACCATAATGAAGAAGAGCATCTCGAAGATTTCCATATTGGTTGAGGAGATCAATCAGAAGTCCTATTCCGTAGTCCAAATTGAACTCTGGTTCAAGTAATTCCTTTTTCGTAGGCCGATTGTAGAAACAGGGTTTATTCATGCAAAGAAAGGATGCGGCAATGCCATCGCGGGGCATTACCTGAAGCAAACCAACCGCTCCATTGGAAGAAATGGCTTGAGGATTGCCAGCACTTTCCACCATCATAATCGAAGCGATCAGATTTGGATCGAGGTTATATTTCTTCGCGGTTGCTTCAATGAGAGTTTTCCATCGTTGAATCGATGTGGGGAATTTTGTGCTTATGGCGTTTTGTTGCGATAACGAAACTTCAATTTCTGAATCAATACGGTGGGCGTTAGCGGAAGCAGTGAAAAATGATAAATGGCTGGTTATTATACCCACCAATAAAATACCCATAAACAACCCGAAATGGATTTTTGTCATCATCACAGGCTATTATAGTACAAAAATTCTATATTACAAATTACTATGGAAATTTTTGTGATAATTTGGAGATTATGAAAAAACCTTTTTCTAGATCTGCAAGAATTTTTGCCAAGATAATTTGATAAGACTCAAAGGACAAACCAACCGGATCTTCAATATCTTCCTCGGTACTTGTCATTTCACTCAATAAATAAAATATTGTGCATGTTCAGGATATGCACACCATAAAGCTTGTTTGTGGTCTTGTTCCATGCAGAGCACAAGATTGAATTGATTGAGCAGGGGGATTGTTACTGGCTGTGAACGATGTTGTATCAGGTTTAGCCCGCGTGCTCTCATCCTTTCTTGTGTATTAATCATTGCTTGATAATCATCCATCGCCCACACTCCGGCAGATTCAATACGCCAGCATTTCATACTCCCCGTCATTCTAATAACCCAATCTTTGAATAGTGCCATAGCCATTGGAGAGCGGCATTGATTCGCGCTGCAAATAAAAAGGACTGAGCACCAGGTTGAAATTTGGCTGCTACACTTACCTACTGACCCATGCTGACCACTTGTCGATCCCAACGATGCCAATCTCCAAAGCGTTCTTCTACAATTCTTCTCCCTTCACCAGGATTATCAATACCCTGCAATTCCAGGTCAGCATCCATCATGATGCGCACCAGTTCGTTAAAGTGTACCTTGGGTTTCCAATCCAGTTGACGGATGGCTTTGGAAGGATCTGATAACAATAAATCCACTTCCGTTGGGCGGAAGTACCTTTCATCAATACGAACATAATCTTGCCATTTTAGACCGACATATCCGAAAGCCTCATCTAAAAATTCTCGAACGGAGTGGGTTTCACCCGTTCCGATTACATAATCATCGGGTGTATCCTGCTGCAGCATAAGCCACATGGCTTCAACGTACTCAGGAGCGTAGCCCCAATCACGTTTGGAATCCAGATTCCCAAGATACAGGTGATTTTGCTTCTTGGATAGGATGGATGCTACAGCGCGAGTGATCTTGCGCGTTACAAATGTCTCACCTCGTCGAGGAGATTCATGATTAAATAAAATACCATTGCAGGCGAAGATGCCATAGGCTTCACGGTAGTTTCGGGTTACCCAGTAGGAATATACTTTGGCTGCTGCATAAGGGCTGCGAGGTTCAAATGGAGTAGTCTCACATTGAGGGGGTTTGGAACTGCCGAACATTTCACTTGAGGAAGCCTGATAAAAGCGTGCTTGAACTCCGCTTTTGCGAATAGCTTCCAAGATGCGGGTAGTCCCCAAACCGGTCACGTCCCCGGTATATTCCGGCATATCAAAACTCACGCGCACATGACTTTGAGCTGCGAGGTGGTAGATTTCATCTGGTTTAATGTTGTAAATCATGTGCTGGAGGGTTTCACCAACAGCAATATCCCCATAATGCAGGTGCATATTAACCTTTTCCCCATTATTATGCGGATCGTGGTAGATATGGTCAATGCGGTGCGTGTTGAAGGTGCTGGCGCGGCGGATGATGCCGTGCACTTCATAACCTTCGTGCAATAGAAGTTCTGCTAAATACGAACCATCCTGTCCGGTGATGCCGGTGATCAATGCTTTTTTCACAAATGACGCCTCCGCAGTGTCCTGAAATATGAATCTATGAAGTTAGTATAACCACCTACAATTTGCGTGTCAAATTGATCCGAAATTATTGATAAAGAATACATTTGATTTAATACTTGGAGTGATTTGCATGCTGATTTATAACAGATGCGAAGGAATCAATGAATTCTTATTTTGTCTGAACCCTTGGATTGAAGATCTATTTCTTGGCGAATTCCAACGCTTCAGCTTTTTCGTCAAGATCAACCAAAACTTTGTCTCCTTCTGTAAAATCACCAGACAGCAGTTTGACGGAGAGAGGACTTTCAACGAATTTTTGAAGAGTTCGTTTTAACGGGCGGGCGCCAAAACTGGGATCATACCCTTCATTCGCCAACCATTTTCTGGCTTTAGCGCTCAATTCCACTTTTAAACCATGTTCTGCTAATCTCTGGCGAATTTCATTCATTTGAAGATCTACGATCTCATACATCTGATCTAATGACAAAGGAGAAAAGATGATGACCTCATCAATACGATTGAGAAATTCTGGTCGGAAGGTTTCTTTTAATGATTTCTCAATTTTTTGTTGGGCTTCTTGATCTTCCTGATTCCCTTCGCTTTGTAAGAAACCCAATGTTCCGCCACGGCGGATAAATTCCGTTCCCAGGTTGCTGGTCATGACAAGTACTGTGTTACGGAAGTCGACCACACGGCCTTGTCCGTCGGTAAGGCGCCCATCATCCAGGATTTGTAACAAGGAGTTCCACACTTCTGGATGAGCTTTTTCGATCTCATCAAATAAGATCACGCGATAAGGGCGCCGTCTGACAGCTTCTGTCAATTGACCACCTTCTTCAAAACCCACATATCCTGGTGGTGCGCCGAAAAGTCTTGAGGCGGTGTGCTGTTCGCGATATTCGCTCATATCCAGGCGCACCAGCGCGTCTTCATTGTCGAATAAAAATTCTGCTAAGGCTTTTGCCAATTCAGTTTTGCCAACTCCTGAAGGACCAATAAAAATGAAGGAACCAATCGGGCGATGAGGATCTTTTAGGCCTGAGCGCGCTCGTCGGATGGCATCTGCCACAGCGTGAATGGCTTCTTCCTGTCCTATGATGCGTTCGTGCAGTTTTGCTTCCATGCCTAATAAACGGTCAGCTTCGGATTGCAGCATCTGATTTACCGGAATGCCAGTCCATTGGGAGATTACTTCTGCGATATCAGATTCGTCAACCACCTCATCTAATTTATGTTCGGCTTCCCACTTATCACGATTTGCGTTGAAATCAGATTCCAATCGCAGTCTTTCCGCTTTCTTGCGGGCTGCCTGTTCATAATCTCTTTCCATACCTGCCTGTTCTTCTTCTGCCAACAGGCGATCTATTTCGCTCTTCATTTTTTTCAGATCGGCTGGCATGGAGTACAATGCAACCCTCAATTTTGCGGCGGCTTCATCCATTAAATCAATCGCTTTATCAGGCAGGTGTCGATCAGTAACATAGCGAGCTGACAACTTAGCGGCAGCTTGAATAGCGCTATCTGTAAAGTGAACTTTATGGTGAGCTTCATAACGATCGCGCAGTCCCTGCAGCATTTGAATTGTCTCATCAATGCCAGGTTCATCCACAAAGACCGGAGCAAATCTTCTTTCCAGAGCTGAATCTTTTTCGATATGTTTCTGATACTCATCTAGAGTTGTCGCGCCTACGCACTGCAGCTCACCACGAGCTAGAGCGGGTTTAAGCATATTCGAAGCATCCATTGCACCCTGAGCAGCTCCTGCACCTACCACAGTATGCAGCTCATCTATGAAAAGGATGATTTCACCAGAGGATCGCTGGATTTCTTCTATAGCGGTTTTTAAGCGTTCTTCAAATTCACCCCGAAATCGGGAACCGGCAATCATAGCTCCCAAATCCAATGAGATAACTTTTTTGCCCATGAGAATTTCTGGCACATCGTTATTGGCGATTTTTTGGGCAAGCCCTTCCACGATGGCAGTCTTGCCGACACCAGCCTCTCCAATCAGAACAGGATTGTTTTTTGTCCGCCGGGAGAGGATTTGGATGACGCGCAAAATTTCATCATCCCGACCAATAACCGGATCTAATTTTGATTCGTGCGCCAACTGTGTCAGATCGCGGGAGTATTTCTCCAGAGTTCGGTATCGAGATTCTGCTTTGCGATCTGTAACGCGTTGACCACCGCGCAGCTGCATAATGGCTTCAAGAATACGTTTTCTTTCTACTCCACTTTCCTGCAGAATACGCGATGCGGGAGTGTTGCGTTCACTTAGTATTGCTAGGAATAAATGCTCAGTAGAGATGAATTCATCTTTCAATTTTGAAGCTTCTTCATTGGCAATTTCCATCACTCGTTTAACTCGCGGTGTTATGAAAATCTGCCCCGCTCCTCCACCGAAAATATTGGCTTTAGGGCTGCTGCGCAGGACCTCATCTAATTTATTCTGCAAGATAGCTGGGTCAATTGCCATTATCTCTAGAATCTGAGAAACGACTCCCTGAGGTTGTTCAATGAGGGCCATAAGGATATGTTCGGTATCAATCTGATTATGGCCATAACGCTGGATGATCTCTGCAGCCCGTTGGGCAGCTTCTTGAGCGCGTTCGGTGAACCGGTCAAATCGCATCATAATTATTTTTCCATTCGGTATAAACCGATTGTATCATTCTGAGGCATGATCTTTATTTGGGCTGCATTAATTCTATATTAATAAAATGTAAGCACAAATGATGAGAAAAAGAATCTAGTTCCCTAGACCGCGATAAAAATATGCAAGAAGATTCGCAGAGCCATCGCTGACCCATAAGTTCCCTTGCTCATCGAAATCCAACCCAAATGGTTTCGTAAAAACATCTGATGATGTGCTGAGTCCTTCCCAGCCGTTTAAAAATTCACCTTGCTGATTAAATTCCAGGATTCGCCCGCTATCTGGATCTGATATTACGATGGTACTCTCAGGACTGATAGCGATGTAAGGTTTGTTGTCAATTCCAGTCCCATACCAGGCATCCACATCAAACGCTCCTATGGGGGAATATACTGTCCCGCTTTCATCAGCTACAAAAATCTGCACTCTGCGATTCCAAGTATCTGCCACAGCGATCCAACCCTGCGGGCTGACAGCGATGCCGACTGGTTCGTCGAACTGACCAGCTTCAAACCCAGCACTGCCAAATTGTGTGATGAAATTCAGGTCTTTGTCAAATACGACCACGCGTTTGTTACCAGTATCTGTAACCAAGACATGTCCATTTACGTCAATCGCAATCCCCCTGGGCCCCCACATGCTTTCAGGATCATTCCCTTGACGGAATATACCCCACATCTTTTCAAATTGCCCATCTGGGGTTAGTTTTTGGATGCGATGATTGAATGTATCTGCGATATAAATTGTCCCATCCTTTGCTACAGCAATATCCCAGGGCGAACTCAGGCTGCCAGCACCAGCTTCTCCTTCTAGAATGCTTGCATAAACACCCCAGCTATCCAGTAAAGTCCCATCCCGAGAGAATCTCTGTATTCGATGGTTACCACTATCAGCAATGTAGATTGATCCATCTGGGGCAACATCGATACCGCGAGGTGCATTCAGTTCTCCCGGTGCTGAACCACTTCTCCCAATGAAGAAATCGGGTTGTTTAGCAATAGTATTCTGTGCATAAGGATCAATAGTTAATTCCTGCTGAAGGGATATCTCAGTATTTAATTGCCACATTTTCGCAGCAATGTCCTTGCGGACATAGAACCGCATGCGTTCGCTGGGCAGCCAATTATCAAGAGTGAGGAATTGATTGTTTGTGACTTTCGCGTACAGCGAGAAATCCCGATTCAACCAGATATCAAAGAGAGCTGTCCGCATTTCGGGGTTGGATAAAGCACTTGAGATGCGTTCCCAGTTTAGGTTCCAATAATCTTGCATTGGCCACCATAAACGCATGTATTCATACATATAGTAATTGTCTCGAACGATGGCATCAATCTGGTTGTATTTGTCTGTTCCGGCAATAATCAACTCCGCTTCATCTAAGGTACGCGTGGGGTTTTCCAGATAAACGATTTTATTAGGATAATTACGCAGATACCACCAGTAGGGATATAGGCCATGATTGTCATAGGCTACTTTGATGTCCAAACCTCCTGTTAACCGCCGTGAAATTTCTTCTATCTGTTCAAGAACGATTTTTGGCCCATCTGCTGCATGAGCATAAACCAGATACTCATAAGGGTAGTCGTAATTTATGAAAGCTGCCCGATAGGAACTCCGTAAGGTCACTAAAGACATCAAAACGAAAAGTGCCAAGCAAATATTAACAAACAATCTTCGGTAGTTAATTGGCTTTTCTATT
Source organism: uncultured Pelolinea sp. (assembly GCA_964451805.1). Lineage (GTDB taxonomy): Bacteria > Chloroflexota > Anaerolineae > Anaerolineales > Anaerolineaceae > Pelolinea. The sequence goes on from CAYVJI010000009.1 coordinate 27,333, forward strand.
TTGAAAAGCAAGTAAACGCTGATACATGACAGAGTCAATAACAACAAAAAATGATTGGTGTCCGCGAGTTGCTGTTGGGTTTTTCCTTGGAAGGGGGCTTGATTCCCAAAAAGCTGAATAAGTAAAAGACATGCGAGCAATACGCTCAAAATTATAAGGATGAAATATGTGATCTGATTTACACGCATTTTTGGCAGAGATTCATGCTTTGAAAGAATCCAGTTTACTGCCCAACCAGCGCACAATAGCATTGGAAACGCAATATGCACAGTCAACCAGGGCATTTTTTCACCCGCCAAAGAAAAAGCGATTAGGGATAGGATTGACCAAAAAATAAAAAGTGCTGGTACAGGCAGAAGCGTGGTATTTTTTTTGCTACCATCATCTTTTCTGCCATCGAGTTGTTCGCCTTGGTTGCTTGGAAAACTGCCCCAAAAGGATTTCTGCATGAATCCAATGAATAGAGCTAAGAACACTCCAAAAGCACCTAGGAATTCATAAATAGGTATCTGCAACAGCGCAAAATAATAAATTGGCTGTCCACCCCGTCCTACGTCCTGTTGCGCGATCCAATGCCCCAAGGAACCGACCAAACCAGTTAACATCCCCATAGAATTTGTAAAAAAGGTAGTAAATAGAATAAAGTAGATTCCAAAAAAAGGTAAGGCGTACTTCCACCATTCGCGCATCTTCCAAATGTATCCTAAGGTAAGGGATAGACCGAAAGAAAAACAAATGAAAATATAATCTGAAAGAATTGACAGTGGATTTGTATACGCAATCGGATCAATACCTGAAAAAATTACCGGAAATGCCGAGAGTAGCGGCAATACCAGCGTTCCACACAAAATTAGTAAATCAAATGCTCTGACACCGCTCAAAACTTGCCAATGTAGTTTTTCCTTAATGAGCATTAGAAAAATTAAAGAAGAAAATAATACTAAACCGATCGGCAAAACGGTTTTAAGAATTGGCCATGATTGGATAAAAAGAGCATGCAAATCAGTCTGTTGGGCAGGATCGAAAAGGGTTGGCAAAGTAATTGTGCCAGCTTGCACGGCTTGCTGTGTATTCCACAGCATCAATACTGAAACAGCCAGAGGAACCAGCACTCCTATTATTGCGGCGATATTAAAGAGGAAAAATTCCTTTTTAATCCGTAAATCTTTCCATTGGATCCTTGCAATATCTTTGAAACTCAGCACAGTTAGGAAAATTAGAAGCTGGGCTGTAAAAATATATGCGGTTTCCTTTGAACTGAAATTTAACGCTAACGAAATGATAAAAATCATCAGGTGAGAGGCATATCCATTCTCCAGATACCTTATTAAGTAAAACAAACCAATTACCCCAAAAAATGCACAGATCGCTTCATTGCGGGCGTAGCGTCCATAGAAGAGCATAAATGGAGAAATTACGAAGAAAATACCGGCGGCAATAGAACCGGTTTTTCCCAAATATCGTCGAAATTTAATCATGACAAACGCAACGGTAACAATACTGAAAATTGCATGGGGCAAGCGCGAGGAGAAATCGTTGTCTCCAAAAATGAAGTAAGACAAAGCCATTAAATGAAACTGCAAAGGTCCATGCGTTATGGGGTCCTGACGGTATCCTCGACCCGCATATAAATCGAAGGCAGGCACTACATGGTTTACTTCGTCATGGCTCATGACACGCGTGTCTAAACCAACCAACCGTGAGAGGATGGTCAATATCAGGATAATCGCAATTACCACATGCCAGAGTGTGACTTTTTCTAAAAGGATATGTATAGAAGTATTCAATTTACTTTGCACAGTTTTTCCTCAAAGAGAGATGAAATGGTTATAATCAGGGTTGAAATAATTATATGAGAAGGGGTAATTATCAACCAAATTTTTTCATTTTCCTTTGTTTAAAAAAAACTTGACCAGAATATGTATAATTGTTACAATGATAGTTTGCCGATACTACGGCTGATTATATATTAAGATAGTGGACCAGGAGATTTAAATGAACTCTGTTTTACCGGAGAAATCTTACGCGCGCATTCATTCCATCCTAAAGATCCCGAATTTAATTGAAGTACAAAAAGAATCCTTTGAACGGTTGAAGACAACTGGATTGGCAGATTTGTTCACAGAGATTTCACCGATTGAATCCTATAACAAAGGAATAAAATTATACTTTCCCAGCAACTCTTCGGAAGTAAAAGATTTTGATTTAAAGTACTGGTTTGAAGAACCGAAGAATACTATTGAAGAATGTCTGGAACGCGATTTAACTTATGCCTCTCCATTATATGTTTCAGTACTTTTAGCAGGACCAGAAGTACCGGAACCAATAAAGCAGGACATCTTTCTGGGCGATTTTCCAGAAATGACAGATAAGGGGACATTTATCATCAATGGGACTGAACGCGTGGTTGTGTCGCAATTAATCCGTTCTCCAGGTGTGTATTTTGATGCCCCAATCAACCGCTCTACTGGACGAAAGTTGGCTGCGGCGAAATTGATTCCTGATCGCGGCGCTTGGATGGAATTTGAAACTCGCAAAAATGATTATTTGATTTTGAAATTCAATCGCAAGCGATCTGTCCCGATTACCATTTTCCTGCGTGCTCTTTGCGCTGTTCAAGATGGTCTAGAAGATTCACCTTTAAAAACCGGCACCGATGACGAATTAATCGAATTCTTCAAAGAAGTTGATAAGGACACTGACCGATTATTTATTGTGAATACCATCCGGCAGGAACCAGAATGGGATCTCTCGGATGGCAAATCTATCGCCGAAGCAGCATTGCTGGAATTTTTCCGCAAGATGCGCCCAGGAGATCCCGCAACGTTGGAAAACGCCAGAGAATTTTTAGAACAGCAACTCTTTGATCAGAGGCATTATGACCTAGAACGCGTTGGTCGATACAAGCTTAATCAGAAACTAGACCTTACATCACGAATACCTGTATCTCATCGAACGATTACGAAATGGGATATTGTATTTTTGGTTCGACGAATGATAATGATCAACAATGAGCTTGAAGAAAAGGATGATATTGATCATCTTGGAAACCGTAGAGTAAAGACAGTTGGAGAATTGGTTCAGAATAAATTGCGCATTGGCATGAGACGCATGGAACGCGTCATTAAAGAACGCATGTCAATTCGCGAACAAGATCAGGTTTCACCTGTCAGTTTGATCAATATCCGCCCAATGATTGCTGCTCTGAGAGAATTTTTTGGTTCAAGCCAGTTATCACAATTCATGGACCAAACCAATCCCTTGGCAGAATTGCGAAACAAGCGCACCCTTTCCGCTTTAGGTCCGGGTGGTCTAAGGCGCGACCGTGCCGGTTTTGATGTGCGTGATGTGCATAATTCTCATTACGGCAGAATTTGTCCGATTGAAACTCCTGAGGGACCAAATATTGGTTTGATTGGCCGTTTGGCTTCTTTTGCAAAAGTGAATGAATATGGATTTATTGAAACTCCCTACCGCCGAGTATATAACACGCTTGAGATAAAAGATAAACGACTGGAAGGTCGCATTATGAGGGAAAATATCACAAGTGAAAGCGGCGAGGTCATTGCGAATGACGGGGAACAGATTACTGCAGAACTAATTAAGGATGTTAAGAAAAATGGCATTGATAAAATTGCCGTTCAACCTTTTGTATCAAATGAGATTGAGTACTTATCCGCAGATGCAGAGGATAAATTCAATATTGCTCAAGCAAATACTCCATTGACAGAGACAGGAGAATTTGCTACCAATCGCATCTCTTCTCGTTTTCATTCTGATTTTATAATGAGTCGCCCAGAGCGAATTGACTTTATGGATGTAGCACCGCATCAAATTGTGGGTATAAGCGCTTCTCTCATTCCATTCTTGGAGCATGATGATGCAAATCGTGCTTTGATGGGTTCAAATATGCAGGCACAAGCAGTACCTTTAATTTCACCTGATCTGCCATTGGTTTCTACTGGGATGGAAAGATATGCCGCATTAGATTCAGGTCAGGTTGTCATTGCTGATCAGGATGGTGAAGTGCTGTCTGTTACTGGAAGGGAAATTGTTGTAAGGACTTCGGAAGGTGTAAAGCATTTCCATCTCAGAAAATATCAACGCTCCAATCAGAGCACCTGTATTGACCAACGCCCCTTGGTTGTTAAAGGGCAGAGGTTCCACGCTGGGGATGTAATTGCTGATTCATCTTCTACTGTTAATGGGGATTTGGCCTTAGGGCAAAACGTTACTATCGCATTCCTTTCATGGGAAGGCGGTAACTTTGAAGATGCAATTCTAATATCCGAGCGATTAGTAGAGGAAGATCGTTTTACATCCGTTCACATAGAAAAATATGAAGTGGAAGCGCGTGACACAAAATTGGGACCCGAAGAAATTACACGCGATATTCCCAATGTAGGGGACGAAGCCATCAAGGATCTTGATGAAGAAGGAATCGTTCGCTTAGGCGCAGAGGTTGGACCAAATGACATCCTTGTCGGAAAGATCACACCCAAAGGAGAAAAAGAATTAACGCCTGAAGAGCGTTTGTTACGCGCGATTTTCGGTGAAAAGTCACGAGATGTTAAAGATACCTCCCTGCGTATGCCACATGGTGAAAGAGGCAAGGTTGTTGAGGTGAAGGTCTTTACGCGGGAGGATAACAGCGACCTCTCCGCTGGTGTGGAAAAGATGGTGCGGGTTTCGGTTGCCCAGCTGCGCAAACTAACTGCAGGTGACAAAATGGCAGGGCGTCATGGAAACAAAGGAGTGGTATCACGCGTTATCCCTGTTGAGGATATGCCAATGTTGGAAGATGGGACACCTGTTGATATCATCTTGAATCCTCTCGGCGTTCCGGGAAGAATGAACATTGGGCAAGTTTTGGAAACACACTTAGGATGGGCGGCGTCTCGGCTAGGATTCCGGGCGATAACCCCTGTTTTTGATGGAGCCAATGAAGAGGAAATCGAGGCTGAGCTTGGACGTGCATGGCTGATCGATACAGCATGGGATGAAATCGAGGATAGAGCTTGGAAATGGGTGGCTGAGCAGGGTTTTGAGCCTGAAATGATTAAAGATGATGAAGAAGTACGCCTGATGTATATGGAAAACTGGCTGAACGATAAAGATTATGATATATCACGATTTCCAACTGATCGTCTTTATGCGCGTCGTGCGACTTTGACTGAATGGCTTCGAGAGGAAGGGTATGAACCCGAAAGTTGTCTTTCCTTTGAAAGCATCTCGCCTGAAAACAATGAGGAAACGCGAAATAAAAAGGCTATTGAAATTTGCTTGCGGATCTGGCTGGAAATGAATGGCCAGAACGTCAGCCGGATAAAGGATGAAAATGTCCGCCAGAAAGCCGAAGCTTACATGACTGAGAAGCAAATCCCAATGCCGATTCTAGGAAAGCAAATCTTAAGGGATGGAAAGACTGGCATGCCATTTCATCAGGCGGTCACGGTTGGTATTATGACAATCCTTAAATTGCACCACCTTGTGGAAGACAAGGTCCATGCTCGCTCAACGGGTCCATATAGTTTGGTCACGCAGCAGCCACTCGGAGGTAAAGCCCAATTTGGCGGGCAGCGTTTTGGAGAAATGGAAGTCTGGGCATTAGAAGCTTATGGAGCAGCCTATACTCTTCAAGAAATGTTGACTGTAAAATCGGATGATGTGCAAGGACGGGTTTCCTCTTATGAAGCAATTGTAAAAGGTGAGCCAATCGAAGAACCCAGCCTGCCAGCTTCTTTCCGTGTGCTTGTAAAGGAATTACAAAGCCTTGGTTTGCCTGTTAAACATAAAATGTAATATGGCCAATTAAAAATTTGGTTAATTTAATTGAAAAATAAAAAACCAACAAACTTCCAAACT
>CAYVJI010000009.1:33207-37122 GCA_964451805.1 uncultured Pelolinea sp.
ATTACAAAGCCTTGGTTTGGCAGTTGAAGCTGAAATGGACTCTGGCGACATTATAAAGTTTGGTAAGGACGAGGAAAAGATCAAACCACCCAAGCTGGCGACAGGTTTGCTCGATTTAGGGAAAAACATTGATAATTTATTTACCTAAAAAGTTTGACGGTCAATATTGTGTATGATATACTCCAATTTCGTGCTTAGAGCATCGTTATTTATTTCTCTGGAGGCTGAAAGGTGCCAACTATAAATCAATTAATTCGAAAAGGTCGTACGAGTAAAAAAGTTAAAAGCAAAGCACCTGCCTTGCTTTATACATTCAATACAAATAAACAGCGGCGCGTGCGGCAACCGAAGGGTGCGCCACAAAAGCGTGGTGTTTGCACGGTGGTTAGAACAATGACTCCCAAGAAACCGAACTCTGCCCTCCGTAAGATTGCTCGTGTACGACTGACCAATTTGATAGAAGTGACTGCGTACATACCAGGTGAAGGTCACCAGCTGCAAGAGCATTCTGTAGTAATGGTGCGTGGAGGGCGTGTCAAGGACTTGCCAGGAGTTCGATACCATATTGTTCGTGGTACATTGGATACCTCTGGTGTTGCGGACAGAAATTCTAGCCGTTCGAAATATGGCTCAAAGATGCCGAAGTAAATGATGGAATTATCTTGATGGAGTTTATGCATGCGTAGGACAAAACCAGAAAAAAGAGTTGTGGAATCTGATATTCGCTTCAACAACCAGAATGTACAGGTTCTGATCAATCATGTACTGATGAAGGGAAAAAAGAGCACAGCAGCCAGAATCGTATATAACGCATTGGATATGATTGAGGATAAAATTAAAAAGAACCCGGTTGAAGTGCTTGAAACTGCTTTTAAAAACGTAGGACCCGTAATGGAGGTCAGACCAAGGCGAGTAGGTGGCGCAACCTACCAAGTGCCGATGGAAGTAGAACAGGATCGAAAATTGACTCTGGCAATTCGCTGGATCCTGGGGGCTACTCGCAGTCGAACAGGGAAATCATTTGCCGAGAAATTATCAGCTGAGATAATGGAAGCTGCGAATAATACTGGCTCAGCAATCAAGAAAAAAGAAGAAACTCACAAAATGGCGGAGGCAAATCGCGCCTTCTCTCATTTTAGGTTCTAATTCACATTAACAATTTACGTTCATTAGTTTAGGTGCCGGATATGGAGCAGGATTATTCTTTTGACCGAATGCGAAATATCGGAGTTATTGCACATATTGATGCAGGCAAAACCACAACTACTGAACGTATTCTTTTTTATACCGGAAAAACTTACAAAATGGGGTCTGTGGATGACGGCACAACGGTAACCGATTGGATGGAGCAGGAACGAGAACGTGGTATCACAATTGTCTCCGCTGCGATTACAACTGAATGGAAAGACTATCAAATTAACCTAATCGATACACCCGGACACATCGACTTTACCGCAGAAGTGCAGCGTTCATTGCGTGTTTTAGATGGCGGGATTGTGGTCTTTGATGGAGTACAAGGAGTTGAACCGCAAAGTGAAACTGTGTGGCGACAAGCGGATCGATACAATGTGCCAAGAATTTGTTTTATCAATAAACTTGATCGCCTTGGAGCTTCATATAGCTATTCGATTAAGACAATTCGAGAAAAATTAGGCGCCAATCCTCTTGCGGTTCAGATGCCAATAGGAAAGGAATCCGAATTCGAGGGAGTGATCGATCTCATCGAATTGAAGGCAATTTATTGGCAAGATGATCTCGGTTCGGCTCCTCTTATTAAAGAAATTCCTTCACACCTAAGAGAAAAGGCAGAACGTAGAAGAGCTGAATTGATTGAAAAAGTCGCAGAATTGGATGACGGATTGTTGGAAAAATTTCTTGAAAATCAGCCCATCGATGTGGATGAAATTAAAACCGCCATCCGCAAAGCAGTCATCGACAATAAAGCTGCACCTGTGTTCTGTGGTTCATCCTTGAAAAATAAAGGAGTGCAACCATTACTAGATGGTGTAATTGATTATTTACCATCACCGATCGAGGTGCCGCCTGTGAAGGGGATTGATCCAAGGACTGGCAAGGAAATCAATCGAACTACTTCTCTGGATGAACCACTGTGTGCATTGGTCTTCAAGATTGTTTCTGATCCTTATGCTGGACGGATGGCGTATTTCCGGGTTTACTCCGGAAAACTTGTACAGGGCGTGATGGCATTCAACTCATCCTCCGAAAAGAAAGAACGGGTTGGGCGTTTGTTACGAGTTTATGCAGATCACCGCGAAGATGTAACCGAGATTGGCGCGGGAGATATTGGCGCGGTATTAGGATTGAAAAATGCGATCACTGGCGATACGATCTGTGCGGCGCATAATCCTATTGTTTTAGAACGCATTGCTTTTCCGGAACCAGTAATATTTGTGGCAATCGAACCGAAAACAGTTGCCGATCAGGATAAACTGGATAAAGCCTTGCAAAAGTTATCTGAAGAGGATCCTACCTTTAAGGTACGCGTTGATGAAAATACTGGCCAGACACTGATCTCTGGAATGGGAGAACTGCATCTGGAAATCTTAGTGGATCGTATGCTGCGCGAATTCAATGTGCAAGCCAATGTTGGAAAACCACGTGTCTCATTTCGCGAGACGATTACGAAAACTATCCCGAAAATTGAATATAAATATGTGAAACAAACTGGAGGCAGGGGACAATATGGTCATGTTGTTTTTTCCATTGAACCATTGGAGCAGGGTAGTGGCGTTCAATTTTTTAACAAAATAACAGGTGGTTCGGTGCCTTCAGAATATTTTCGCGCAGTCGAAAATGGTGTGATGGAAGCTGCAGAATCCGGTGTGTTAGGGGGGTATCCGGTTACTGACCTAAAAGTCACTTTCATTGACGGTTCATTTCATGAGGTTGATTCAAGTGAAATGGCGTTTAAAATGGCGGCGAATTTTGCTTTTCGAGAAGGGATCGAAAAAGCTGCGCCAGTATTGCTTCAACCGATCATGCGTGTAGAAGTATTGATTCCAGAAGATTACTTGGGAGACGTGTTAGGCCAGCTTAATGCACGCAAAGCGGATATTAAGGGTATGGAACCAAAGCCGGGCAATGCTCAGGCTGTACATGCCGATGTGCCATTGGCTGAGATGTTTGGTTATGCTACCGATCTTCGATCTGCTACTCAGGGGCGTGGGGTTTTCACGATGGAATTCTCTCATTATGCACCAGTGTCTGATGAAATGCGGGATAAGTATTTATAATTAGAGTGATATTATTCATTTAGGAGAAAAGAAAAAATGGCAAAGGAAACATACGAACGAACGAAGCCGCACATGAACGTGGGCACCATGGGTCACATTGACCATGGCAAGACCACGCTCACCGCGGCTATCACCAAGTACAGCAACATTCGAGGCATGGCTGACTACCGCGCGTTCGACACGATCGACAACGCGCCCGAAGAGAAAGCGCGCGGCATCACCATCAATATTGCGCACGTGGAATACGAGACCGACAAGCGGCACTACGCGCACGTGGACATGCCCGGCCACCGCGACTACATCAAGAACATGATCACCGGCGCGGCGCAGGTGGATGGCGCCATTCTGGTGGTGGCAGCCCCGGACGGCCCCATGCCGCAGACGCGCGAGCACGTACTGCTGGCGCACCAAGTGGAAGTGCCCAACATTGTGGTATTCCTCAACAAAGTGGACATGATGGACGACCCCGAGCTGCTGGAACTGGTTGAACTGGAATTGCGCGAAATGCTGACCAGCTACAAGTTCCCGGGCGACGAGATCCCGATCGTGCGCGGCAGCGCGTTGAAAGCCTTGGAGAGCACCTCCACCGACCCGAACGCACCCGAGTACGCCTGCATCAAGGAACTGATGGACACCATCGACAGCTACTTCCCCGATCCGC
>CAYVJI010000010.1:0-5856 GCA_964451805.1 uncultured Pelolinea sp.
GCCGGGTGTCGTTGGTGCGCAGATCGTTCAGGATGATCTCCTGCTTGTCGCGGATCTCGTCCTGTCTTTTTTTCATGCCTTCAAGATCCCTTGAATAGCTATCGAACTTCTTCTTCTGTTGATTTCCTTCTTGTTTGAGGGCGTTGAAACTCGCTTTGATTTCATCATCCTCTTTCACGCGCTTTTCATACGATAATTCGATTTCTTTAAATCTTCCGATCATCATTGAAAACTCATCAAGCTGCGTCTTCATTTTTAACGTTGTATCTCTGGTAATATCCTGTTTTGCTTGTTCGATCGCCTGTGAAAGATTCCGCGTTTCCTCTCGCCAAAGGTCGTTTCGATTTTTCTCTTCGCTTTTTCTGCGCTTTTCATATTCATCCAGCTTTTTGGAAAAATCGACCCGCATCTGAGAGATCGCCGAATCGAATTGCCCCAGGCTTCCAACAATGGAATTCATGTGGTCCAACTCTTTCTTCTGTTCTCTTATCGCATCCAGGAAAGCTGTAATCCTTTCATCCATTTCGCTGCTTTTCTTGTTTTGATTTGAAAGGGCTTTCTTTAGCACCTTGATTTCACTCTCCAGATCGTGAACTTTATTCACAAGTGTCTCAATATCCATTCTTTCTTCCTCTTTGATCTTTTTATGTAAGTTCTCTACCGAACCAGGAACTCGAAACTGCTCAACAACTGGCTTAGCTTGGGATACAGCAGGTTCGGGTTCAATCCATTGATGATAACGAACGCTATCATGATCACCAGCAGGATATCGAACCCCAGATTCCTCTCAATGGTATTCTCTTCCAGTACCTCTTCATCAACCGGGTGTGTCATGGTCGCCAGCAAGCGGAAAAACACAAATGTCAAAATCGCATTGCTCAGAAGGATTATAACGGTTATTCGAAAGTCATCACCCGCGGTTGCCTGGTAAAGTTCCTGCATGGGAATGAAACCAGCAGTCAAAGGCATTCCTACCAGCGAGAAGAAAGCTGTGAGAATGGCGATCGCAGGGATGGGGTAAAAGTGAAAAGCCGATTGTAGATCGGAGATTTTTTCGATCTGGTGCTCTTTTCCAATCGAAAGGAAGGCGCTGCTCAATAGAATATAACTGCTGGCGCGCGGCAAGAGCAGGTCTGAAAAAACGAGAAAACCTTGCCTGGAATTCAAACCCAATGCGATCAATGAAAGTCCTGTGAATGTGATGGTCAAATACCCGATCATCTTCTTGATATTTTCCTGGAACGCAGCCCAAACCGATCCGAACCCGGTCATGATCGTGCCCAAAATGGTGAAAGCTTGATAGATCAAAGAGTACTCACGCAGCCAGGCAAATCCATTCAGGTATTTCAGCAGAATGATGAAGATCGCAAATGGAAAAATGCTCAGCAGAAAAATTCCTTCCGGAATTTCAGCTTCTTCTGCGATCAAGGGTATCCAAGAGTGGAATGGAAATACTGCCAGCCAAAAGAGAAAACCGAGACCAAGCAGTAAAGTTGCTTGAATCAACTGGCTCTCGCTCACCGGGCTGGTTTCTCCGCCTGCCAGATACCACCCCGCCAGCAGGATGAAAGGCATGCCCAACGAAAAGAAGATCAGAAAGCGCATGATGCCTTTTGTTTTTCTCAAACGCAAATCGACAACCAAGATCATGCCGATGATCACTGCTATTTCGATGATAAACGCTGAGTAGAGAAAGGGTTCCACGGCAATAGCAGCCAATAGCATTCCGATTAGTGCCAGTCCCAAAGGGACGATCTTAGAATGGACTTTACTGACAAGCAGTACCAATGAAATGATTGCCAGAATCAGATAGAAAAATGCGATGATGATCCGGTCGGTATCCTGAAAACGAAAACTTCTGCCCAGAAAGTCTAAAGTGGGTTCAATGGAGATTGCGAAGCCTCCTGCTGGTACTGCTATGCCGAAACGCACGAATGCAAGCAAAATGATCAGAAGGATGCAGATGGAAACCTGCGCAAGGTTTATTATGCGGTAATGCCTGCGTGCAGCAATCATCCCAAATGAGATGATGATTGGAGCAATGATCCAAATTGCTGGAGCGCTCATTCTTCTCGCCTGACCGGCGCTCCTTCTAAATATGTTCCAAGCACGCAGATTAATAGAACGATCAATGCGTAAATCGCCGTCACCAGCGCAGATCCTTCGAGAGAGGAATAAATAATGTCAAAACCTGCCAAAAAAACAAGCAATCCGACCAGAATCTCGAAATTCCTCGGAAAAAGACTGGTTTTTAGGATGCCGGTAAACAGGATCAGCAATCCCACATATAGATTGGTATAGGGAATTGGCAGCCATTCATTAACTCGTGCGATTGTGGCTGAGATGATCATCCAACCCAGACAGGCAAATAGAAAGATGAAAATCCGTGCAGATAGGCTATCTTCCTGTGAATATACTTCCTCGGAACTTGATTTAATCATAGCCAGTAAAGTAACGCCCATCAATCCAGATACCAGTTTCACCGCAGCGAGAGCGATTGGCCAAATCTGCACAATGAGAATAAAACCGACTAGATAGACTAAGGCAAGCCCAAGTATGACGTAACGCCAATTCCTTGCTAACAAAAGCAGTACACTCAGAATGATTGCAAAAAGGATTAAGAGAGTATTGAGTATCATAGCTATTTCATCGTACCCTGATGAGGGTCAGCAGCAAAGCTAAAAACACAATCGACCATAATACTCCCCCTTCCCCTTCAACCAGTTGCGAAAAACCTACAATCATTGGGCGAACTTGATTAAAAACTTTTTCCAGAGTGTTAAATACCCGATAACTTGAAAAAAATTTTTTCTTTCTTTTTTCCTGATCAGAAGTCTCTGTTTCGCTATTAAAGTCCCAGAGGCTCTTTTTTTTCATCCATAAAGATAAACCTAAGGCAGACAGAAGAATGATAGGTCCTATCCACCAACTTGCAGTTTCATTATAAATAGAACCCATGGTATGAAAAGTTATACCGAACATGGTAAGGATAGGGACTAACAGGCCGGCAAGATAAACGAATTGGGGCAATGAATCGATATCATCGAATGATTCTGATTCGAAGTAGAACCTTCTCGCAAACCCGACCAGAATGATCACATGGAATATCAAGAATGCCATTAAGAGTAAGGGATTATCAAACAATATTGAACTGCTCTTATAACTCAACAAACTGAAAGGTATGCCTGAAACTATCAATAGCACTAGCGTTGGGAATAAGCGCGTAGCTTTGTTTCGGTAACGGTACAGAATGGAAAATGAGATTATCATAAACATTGCAGTGAGCCAATTCTGTGTTGATTGAAGGGAGGAATTCGCAAGATACTGAAGAATATAAAAACTGGTAAAAAATGCCAGCAAAATTTGTAAATTCGCCAGGCTGCTTGGATCTCTGAGCCATTGGATTCCCAATTTTGTTATTATGCCAAGAATGAAAAGCTGGAGTACTAGATTAATGGTCAGTGGCAGTGATTGAAAGGGTAAATGCATTATTAGAGAGATACTACTGAAGAATGTAAAGAGAAAAACAAAAGAAGCTACAGCATCATCAATATTTCGTGAAGATTTTTTAAATTCTGGCTGCAAAATGATACCGCTGTGCAGGATTGAGGCAATTAAGAGCAATAATCCCATGGATTCTGGGATTTCATTAAACCGTACAGATTGACCTCTGCTCATTAATAAAGCTGCGCTGGTTATCAGAACTAGGCTTCCGGAAAGTTTAAAAAAAAATGGAAGCAAGTTGGTTGTCTCAGAAAACTTCCGGTGGAAGAAGATCCAATAACCCATCTCAAAAACATCCCATACGGTCCATAACAAAATCAAAGAGAACAGATCATATGCCGTTAGGATCGCATATAGAATTGTCATCGCGAGAGAAAAAATGATCCAATACATAGAATTAGATTTGAAATTTTGGTCGGCGACTGTCGTTAAGAGAAAAGCAATTTGTGTCGAAAGAAATGCCAAGATCAGACCCCAATTCAAATCAGTAATGGAAAAATGCAAATGGATCGGCGAGAAATCATTGCGAAACCAATTCTGAATGTGAAAGGGTTGAATAACGGCAGGCGAGATCAATAGAATGACCAACCAGACCACAAATCCGATAAAAGTCATTAAAAACCAAGGATAGATCAAACGTATTCCGCGTTTGATCAAGAAGTATGCCGATAAAACAGCAACAAGTTGGATCAAGAACAATCCAAAAATTAGCATAACTGATTACACAACTGTGATTTCTGATCTTTTTATAAATTTGCCATTTCCTGCGCCGCCTAGCCATTGCCGTCCATCTACGATCACTTTTCCACGCAAGAGCACTTTTTCAATAGTGCCCTTCAAAGGCCACCCTTCATAGAGATTGTAATCCGTTCGATGATGCGCAAATGCCACACCATAATTGATTTCTTTATCTGGATTCCAGATCACTATATCCGCATCCGAGCCTGGATGGATTGTCCCCTTTTTTGGATACATGCCAAAAATCTTGGCTGGATTCGTGCTGGTTAATTCTACGAACCGGTTAGCAGAAATGCGGCCTGTAACAACCCCATACGACCATAGCAGCAATAAACGATCGCCCACGCCGGGCAATCCATTTGGAATTTTCGTAAAATCTTCTGCACCCAGCTCTTTGCCCGGTATCGCGATCTCTCTACCCTCATACTTAATGGGAGATCTCCCATCATAGAAAAATGGGCAGTGATCTGTCGCCATCACCTGTACTGTATGGTTTTCAACTGCTTTCCAAATACCAGCATTATCCTCTTGACTGCGTAATGGCGGCGAACAGATCCACTTCGCGCCATCCGGGTTTCTAAGATGCTCGATGTTGAAGAACATGTATTGCGGACAAGTCTCTCCCATTGCCGGCAATCCTTCCTCTCTTGCTCGGCGAAGATGCTCAACACCTCGTTTGGTATTCATATGGACAATATATACCGGTGCTTGTGCTTGAGCCGCAAGTGCGATAGAGCGGAATACAGCTTCTGCTGCTCCCCAAGCTGGTCGGGTATAAGCGTGCCATTCAGGTGTCTTCTGCCCTGCAGCCAACGCTTCCTCAACCAGGATTTCAATCACATCACCATTCTCTGCATGCACAAGGACTAACATGCCGTGGCTGCCAGCAATTCGTAATACTTTAAAGATATCTCCATCACCCAGCCGCAGACGATTGTTGTAAGCAGTGAAGACTTTTACGCTATTGATGCCCTCTTGCATCAATTGTGGAATTTCTTTAGCTGTTTTTTCATCAAACTGGGTGATATTCATATGAAAGCTAAAATCGATTGCAGCTTTCCCATCCGCTTTCTTATGCCAGGTTTCTACATTTTTCATGAGGCATTTTTCATCTTGAGATACAAAATCAATCACCGTTGTAGTTCCTCCAAAAGCTGCCGCCTTATGGCCGGTATAATGGTCATCTGAAGATACTGTCCCAAACATCGGCAAATCGAAATGGGTGTGAACATCAATCCCACCTGGCATGACCAGTTTTCCTTTAGCATCAATTACTTCCATACTCTCTTCAGCTTGAATTTTCTGAGCAATCATCGATACCTTTTCTCCCTCGACCAGAATATCTGCATGAATAGAATCGGAAGCAGTGACAATATTTCCGTTTTTGATCAGGATTGCCATAATAACCTCCTGGAAATCAGTTTGATGGATTATTCAGATATTGCGAAATTGCAGATCTTGATCTCGAATCTGATTCAGGTCGCCCAGCATCATCAAGACATTTGAGTCTAGTTCCAGCTGCAAATCTTCTCTATGGCTGTAATATGCATCTGCCAGATTAGCTTTTTCGCAAAGCGAATGCCAGAGTAACTGACGCTCCTCGTTTCGAACAAC
>CAYVJI010000010.1:5956-36576 GCA_964451805.1 uncultured Pelolinea sp.
TGAACGACTTTTGGAGCAAACCGAAACGGAATGCGGTACCATCCAAGCAATCTGGCAATTTCCAGATCACGTGGTGTTGGCAGGATTGCCACCAAAATGAGAGAGCTTGGTGAAACAAGGCCTAATGCATCCGAAGCCGAATCTGGATTATTCATTCACTTGATCAAATCAAACCTACTTTATCATTGAACTCTTCAATCAAGGCATCAATTTCTTCAACTTGTGATTGGTAACCGGTCCAGTAAGTTGGATCATACCATTGGTCAAGGATTTCCTCATAGGTCTTGCCCTGCTGTTCAACCCAGGTATAGTATTTCAAATTATGTACACGGCGTTTATCTTGATAGGTCAAGTCCAGCAGGTTTGATGTATTTTCACCTTCCAGGAAGCGTGAAAAATGAGCTGCAGCATCAATCTCTGTGTATTCGCCAAATTCAGCGTGCATTTCCTGAAGGCGACTTTGGTATAGCTGCATGGAATCTGTCAAGACAGTCAAAATAATATCCTCTTCTCCCATCTCATAGTATTTCGCCATTTTTATCGCAGAAAGCAGATTCGCAATACCAGAGAAACCAAGCAGATCTAAATTGGCAACAATGTGTTCAGGAATGCCTTTCTTTACCAAATACTCGCGCCCGGCTTTTTCGTTGAATAGACGCGAAAGATTCACTACTGCATTGTCATCGATGGCTGTGATCAAGTCAGTATTTTTAACATTGTGAATCCATGGTACGTGTTTATCGCCAATACCTTCAATACGATGGGCGCCAAATCCGTTCTCCAGCAGCGTAGGGCATTGTAGAGCTTCTGATCCTCCAACTAAGCTGCCTGGGAAGATCTGTTTCATATAATCGCCACACGCAATTGTTCCGGCTGAACCAGTTGTGAGGATCAATCCGCGATATGTGTTGCCAGTTTTCAACTCCTTTTGCAGAACCTCCTCCATTGCATGACCAGTGACTTCGTAGTGCCACAGATAGTTACCAAACTCTTCAAATTGATTGAAGATCATCAAATCTTCACCGCTAGCCCGCAGCTCCCAGCATTTATCAAAAATCTCTTTCACATTAGATTCGCTGCCGGGGGTGGCAATGATCTCCCCCGCCACAGTTTTCAACCAATCAAACCGTTCCTTGCTCATCCCCTCCGGCAAAATTGCAATGGATTCACAAGCCAGCAAACTTGCGTCGTATGCCCCACCACGGCAATAATTTCCAGTAGAAGGCCATACTGCTTTTTGCTTTACGGGATCAAATTGACCGGTCACTAATCGCGGAACCAAGCAGCCAAAAGTAGCACCTACCTTGTGCGCACCAGTCGGGAACCATTTTCCCACTAACACAATAATCCGTGCATCCACGCCTGTTAAGCTGCTGGGTAACTCCATATAATTCACGCCATTAAAACCGCCGCCCTTCTCTTTTGGTTCGTTTTTCCAGGTAATACGGAATAAATTGCGAGGATTGACATCCCATAAACCAATACCGGATAATTCCTTCTTTATCTTTTCAGGAATTAAATCGGGGTTTTTCATTTGTGCAAATGTTGGAATGATAATATTTCGCTCTTTGGCTCGTTTGATAGTATTTTCAAGACGATCTGGATAGATAGTCAAATCAATTTTTGCCATGGATTATTCTCCTTTATTTATTATTGCTTGCGTTCTGGAGCTTGGCTGACCACATATAATGGACGCCCTTTGGCTTCATCGTAAATTCTGCCGACATACTCGCCTAAAATTCCCAATGTAATCAATTGCACTCCTCCTAAAAAAAGCACAGTGATAAGAGTTGTTGCTTGTCCAAGCAGTGCTGCTTGATGAGATAAACGTAATGAAATTACTACAGGAATAGCCAAGATACTTACTACAGCAGAAATAAACCCTAAGTAGGTTGCAACCTGCAACGGAAAATAGGAAAAACTGGTGACAGCATTCAGAGCCAATTTCAGCATCTTGCTGAATGGGTACTTCGTTTTTCCTGCAAAGCGCTCTTTCCGATCATACTCAACACCTGTTTGACGAAAACCCACCCAGGAAGCCATCCCTCGTAAAAAGCGATGCCTTTCTCGCATTTTCCCCATCACATCCACAACTTTCCTATCCAAAAGCCGAAAATCTCCGGTATCTAAGGGGATTTTCACATCTGTTATGCGGTAAACCATGCGATAAAAAATGGATGCTGTCAATAATTTAAACCAAGATTCTCCTTCCCGCTTGCGGCGTACTGCATAAACAACCTCGTAACCCTCTTTCCATTTTTTAATCAAATCTACAATAACTTCCGGAGGGTCTTGTAAATCTGCATCGATCACAATGACAGCTTTTCCGCGAGAATAATCTAAGCCTGCAGTGACCGCGATCTGATGTCCAAAATTGCGCGCAAAGATTACCGCTTGAATAAGAGGGTCATTTTTTGCCAGGTTCTGAATCATTTCAGACGACCCATCTGTTGAACCATCATCTATCAGGATAAATTCCCAGGGAGTTTTTAAAGACTCCATGACTTGCCGTACTTGCTGATAGAACTCTTCCAGACACCCGATTTCATTAAAAATGGGGGCTACAACACTAAACTCAGGATTTTTCCCAGAATTACTCATTGAAAAAACTCGGTTTTTTTCGATCTCATCAATAATTTTTAAGCTTCTCTTTTAAAGCTTTCAATGTAGGTTCGATAATTGGCGCTTCAGATACCGCTCGAGTGGCTGCTTTAATATCCTTCAACCCACTCCCCGTAATTAAAACTAAAACCGGATCGCCAGATTGAATAATTTTCTGTTCAATTGCCTTCTCCAAACCAGCAAAAGCAGCTGCACCGGCCGGTTCAGCAAAAATTCCTTCGCGGCCTAATCGGGCAATAGCATTCAAGATAGACTGGTCTGATACAGTAAGATATTCTCCTCCGGTTTGTCTGGCAGCTTGTACCGCTCTCAAACCATCGCGCGGCATGTCAACCGATATACTGTCTGCCAGTGTTTGTGCTTGAACCGGAATGATTTTTTCTGAATTTGCATTGAATGCATTGGCAATAGCAGCAGATCCCTCCGATTGAATACCAAAAATCTGCGGCATCATTTCTAACCATCCCAATTCCCGCAGATCTTTGAATCCCTTGTGAATTCCTGAAATAATGTTGCCATCCCCCACGGAAACAAAGATGTTCAAGGGTTTTTCAAAATGATTTTTCTTGAGAATCTGTTCCCAAATCTCAAATGCGGCTGTTTTTTTACCTTCTGCAGTAAAAGGATTGAATCCGGTATTGCGGCAATACCAGCCAAAAGCATTAGCAGCTTCAATTGAAAGATCAAACGCTTGATCATAATTCCCATCAACCAAAAAGACTTGCGCTCCAAAAACAAGCAGTTGGGCAATTTTTGCGGGTGGGGCTGACTTTGGTGCGAAAATAACTGCTTTTTGCTTAGCCGCAGCAGCCATACCTGCCAAGGCAGCACCCGCATTCCCTGTCGATGCGGTGACGACAAACTCAGCTCTAATTTCTTTTGCCCGTGCTACCACAATTGCGCTGGCTCGATCCTTAAAAGAAGCAGTTGGGTTCCTGCCATCATCCTTTATCCATAAATGCCCTAAATCCAACTCACTATTCAGAACTTTGGATTGATAGATAGGTGTCCACCCCACGCTTCGCATTGGGGTACCCAAAAAACCTGGATCTTTAACAGGCAGCAAGGGAAGATAGCGCCAGATGGAGTATTCCTTAGAATCAAAAAGCTGATCAGGGGTTGTGTTTTGCTTGATACTATCGTAATCTGGCAAAATATCTAAATTTCCACCATCCGAGGGACAAGTATATACTGTCTCATGCGGTTGATAGGTTTTTCCGCAAAGACTGCAGCGATAAGCAGAAAATTTTGGCATAAGAGAATTTTACTCTCTTTCGAATGGTACCCCCAAAGAAGCTGGCGGCGGCTTGCGTAAAAGACGAATAATGCGGTAGATCACACCGCGCAATCCTCGTGGCAAAGTTGCGAGCATTTTCGCCACCCATTCGGTATCGCCAATATTAACAAACAGTAAAGTTAAAATCATCAATGGAAATGGAGCAACTTGTAGTACCTGTGAAGGGACGTTAACCAAACGCGGCTGCAAAGCCAAACCCAACCATTGCAGAAAGACAAATAAGTACGCTCCCAAAGCACCCCGCAGTGGATTCCAACCTCCAAAAATTGTGATCGACAGCACAATCCACCCTATACCGTCCAATCCGGTCATCGTGCCATTCCAGCCTGCTTTAATGTTAAGGGTATACATCGGCCCTGCCAAGCCCGCTAATCCAGTCCCTAATGCTGTGTAAAGATAGCGCTGTCGATTAACCGCTATGCCACGTGAATATGCTGAAACTGGTTGCTCTCCCACTCCGCGTAAAATTAATCCAGGGCGGCTATGGAAAATCAAATAGAAGCTTCCAATGATAAGAAGATAACTGAAATAGACTAAAGGATTCTGCCTGAAGAATAATTGACCAATGATCGGGATATCTTTTAGAAAAGGAATTGACCAACTTCCAATTGTTGGTCCTGGAATTACCATAAATGGTGTTCCTAAAAAGTAAGCGAGATCACGGAACAGTAATGATAAAATGAATCCGACGGCAACTTGGGATTGTTTGAGTGTGATGCTACTGAATGAAATAACCATCCCTGCTACAACACCAGTAACAAATCCTGCTAAAATTCCCAACCACACCGAACCGGTAATATATGCACTCGCGAAACCTACCATCGCAGTCAAAACGATTAATCCATTCAAAGATAGATTGATGACTCCCGACCTTTCGGTAAGTGTTTCTCCAATCACCGCTACCACTACTGGAGTTGCAGCAGCGACCACGCCAGCCATGCTGGTTAGGAATTCATTCATCGCGGGTTTTTTCCTTATTTTTAATCCAAATCTTTCTAACGCCATCCAATAAAATATAGAAGAGGACTAAAGAAGATTGCATCACTCCTGATAAAGTTGAATCCAGCTTCATCATGATCGGCAGTTGAATTCCCCCGATGTTAAGTGCAGCGAATAATAGCGCCACCGGTGCCGCCCAAAGAATCTGATAGTTTACTAACATTGCTACTAATAATCCTAAAAAACCATAGCCAGATGAGATTGAGGGAATTAATCGGTGATAAACACCAATTACTTGCATTGCTCCAGTCAATCCCGCAAAGATACCGCATAATATAAAAGAAAGAAGCATATAGCGAGAAGTGGGAATACCCATTTGAACGGCCGCTTTTGGATTCTTACCAACCGCTTTCAATCGCAATCCGATAATTGTATTTTTTAATAGAATAAAAACAATAAGAACAGACACAACAGCCAAGACGATCGACCAAATGCTCAGGCGAAATCCGGGAATTGTTGGCAGCCAAAGAGATTCCTCAAAGGGTTTGGTGCCACTCATAGATGCCACACCAGCCCTCTTCCAGGGGCCGAAGATCAAGTAAATTGTCAATGCCGTTGCAATGAAGTTCAATCCAAGTCCGGCAAAAATCTCACTTACGCCTCCAAAAAATTTTAAACCACCCGCTAGCATAGCCCAGATTACTCCACCGGCAATTCCAGCCAGGAACCCTATTAATAGAATAACAACACTCGGCCACCCAGAATCCTGTAGCAAACGCAACATCCAGGTAGTCGCAATAGCCCCGAGTGTGATTTGCCCTTCTATTCCGATGTTCCATAATCCTGCTGTGAAAGTAATTACCAAACCACAGCTTGTCAGAATCAAAGGCACCCATGCTACCAATGAATCTGCAATCTTAATTGGGGTAGATACTGCTCCCAGGAAAATATTGGCAAAAGCTTCTGATGGGTTAGCTCGGGCAATCATCAACACAATTGCAGTGAATAAAAATGCGATCAGAATTCCGGCAATGCGAAAGAGATAGTTAGTAATCTTATGATTTCTGATCACTTCGGCCAATCCTTTCCCCCGATCATCCTCCCCAGTTTTTCTTCATTCAAACCTGAGGAAGCTAATGGTTGAGAAATCTTACCACTAAAGAAAACCAGAATTCGATCAGCATAATACGTTAGTTCATCCAGATCTGCGGATGAAAAAATGATCGAAGTAGTAGTTTGGCAGCGTTCTTTGAGAATTGTCCAGATCCAATTCGCCGACTCTACATCTAACCCACGCGTGGGATTTTCAAGCAATAAGATACGAGCAGAATCATGTAATAACGAAAGCAACAGCCTCTGCTGATTGCCGCCCGAAAGTTCCTCAGTATTTGTAAACGGATTTCCCTTAATATTGAACTGTTCAATACGCTTTTCACTGATGAGACGGCTCTTTCGGGGGTCAATGAAAAATTTTTCACTGCAATCAGACAAAATATAATGTTCTTCGAGTGTCATTCCAGGCACAAGACCTTCCTCCATACGGGCAGAAGGTACATACAAAATCCCTCTTTTCTGAAACTCAATACAATCTTTCCCACTGATCGTCTCACCATCCAATTGGATTGATCCTTCGGTAGGCTGCCTTAAACCTGCCAGTGTTTGCAGGAACTGCCGTTGCCCCGAGCCCTCCATTCCGGCCAAACCGATTATTTCGCCTTCGAAAAGGTCAAGGTTTGCGTTTTCTATTGATATGCGGAAGTCATCAATGTTTAAATGAACGATGCTTAAATTGATTTTTGTGGTTTGGACTTGTGATTTTTTAACCCTTATAATTTGACGTCCAAACATTAATTTGACCAAGTCATTCTCTTTGAAAGGAGCGGTTCGGGTGTCAACAAAACATCCTTTGCGCAAGACAACAACTTGGTTGCATAACGCCTTTACTTCCTCAAGTTTATGAGAAACAAAGATGATCGTTTTTCCCTTTTGTGCCAATTTTTTCAGTGCGCCAAACAGCGTCTCTTGTTGGCTTGCGCTGATTCCAGTAGTTGGTTCATCTAGAATCAGCAATTCTACTCCCAGCCATAGAAGACGGATTAACTCCAATTGTTGTCTTTCACCAACTGTTAGCTCTCCAACCATTCCATTAAGATCTATTTTGAAACCAAGCTCTCTCTGAATTTCGATTAATTCGGAAAAATCTCGCCGGCTCTTTTTATTGCCATACTTTTGATTCCAAATCAACAGGTCTTCTTTGATCGCCATGGAAGGGAAATCTTGTGGATCCTGATGCAGCATTCCAATACCCAAACTCAAAGCATCCATTGGATCGGTCAGCATTTGGAGTTGATTATTGATCATGATCTCCCCGTTATCCATGCAAATCAAACCGGACAGGATCTTCATCAATGTGCTCTTGCCTGCTCCGTTTTCACCTAGCAAGCCCAGAATCAAGCCTGGTTCAATCGTCAGGGATATGTCATTATTGGCATGCACACTGCCAAAATGCTTGTGAATGTTTTTTAATTCTATATACATCGACAAAAAAATTCAGGGAAGGACCAGCCAGGTGTCCTTCCCCTACACGGATCTTAAGTTATTCAGCCGCCACGCTTTGGCCGATCATACCTTCAACCAATTGCGGCAGATACCATACCTGCAAATCTGTTCCAACTTCACCTTCAGCCAAGAATACAGTCCCGTCCTGCAGATTCATAGGACCAGTCCACAGGTTTAGCCCGCCCGCTAATTCAGCAATGAATTCATCCACTTTGGCTGCGTTTTCTGCGCTGAGTGCATCACCTTTAACAAATCCAATCATGGAAGTGTCAGGATTGTTTATATCACTCCAATCAGGGGCTAGCCATTCCCAAGTATTCGTCCAAGTTCCATCGATTGCTTCTTGAATAGCAGCCATATATGCAGGACCCCAGTTAAAATAGGGCACTCCCAAGCAAACCTCAGGAGCTTGTTCGCAGGCGCCTTCGTAATCATAAGGAATCGCAAATACATTCTTGCCTTCATCAGCGAATTTTTTGGCTTCCACCAATGCCTCAGTAGTATCGATACCTGAAACCACCACATCATAACCGGCATTGAAGAATTCATCCGTCACTTGAGAAGGATCTGCAGTTACGCCGGGGATGTTGAACCAGAAGCCGATCCATTTGACCTCAAAAGTGAGATCTGCCGGATCCTTACCCGCATAATTCTCCCAGCAATACTTTGCACCCAAATACGCGGATGCAGTCAACCGGCGGGTTTCTTCATTGATCAAAGGGCCAAGGTAACCGATCTTGCCTGTTTCAGAAGTCATGGCAGCCGCACAGCCGGCAATCATCTTGCCGTATTCCATGCGTCCCATGATGTTCTTCATATTGGCGAGTTGCTGAAAATTCTTGCCTTCCTGCCATTGGGTATCACCAGTTGAGTAAATGACTGGCACTTCTGGATGGTTGGCTGCGAATTCCACTGCGCTGTCTTTCATATCGTCTGAATTGAAAATGATCAGCTTGGCTCCCTTGGAAACCAGTTCCTCCGCTAATTGGGCAGCGGTCGTACCCGGGCGATCGGCAACGTTGACCTTATCTACATAGATCATGGATGTGCCAGGGATTTTTTCTTCGACGTACAAACCCGCATCATAGTGCGCCTGATCCCAACCTTTGTTATTGTATGCCCCTACCATTAAAATTCCGAAAACATATTCTTCAGGGGCTGCCGCTTCTTCCTCTGCTGGAGCAGCTTCTTCCACTGGCGCAGCTTCTTCTTCTGCCGGTTCTGCAACAGCTGCTGGTGTGCAAGCGGCTATCAACAGAGCGAAGACCAATACAAATAGTGAAAACTTGAATAACTTATTTGTGCCCATATTTCTCCTCCATTATCTTTATACGATTATTGAGCATTTTTCCTGGCGCGTATTCATAAAAACGCTCATCATTAATTGTAGAGCAATTACTTGCTCTGTCAACCAGGGGAGGATTCTAATGCAAACAAAATGATTAATCAATTGTTTAGACAAATTTTAAGGTAATCATCCGACAAACCAATCAACCTTGCACAATCCAGGTGCCCGTCTCGCCTTTCAAAGCTTTGCCGATATTCTCAGGATTGGTAATCAGAGCTTGTTTGCCACCAGCCTCAAGGAACCAAATGATGGCTTGAATTTTTGGCGCCATTGAACCTTTAGCAAAATGGGTTCCTTCTGCCAAATACGCTTTTGCTTCAGAAAGGGTCATGCGGTCAATGATTTTTTCATCAGGTTTTCCAAAATTCAGTGCCACCTTTTCCACCGCTGTAGAAATGAGAAATAGATCAGCCTGAATCTCTCGAGCTAGCAGTGAGCTGGCGTAATCTTTATCGATAACTGCAGCGACACCTTTTAAATTGCCATTTTCCGTAACGACCGGTATCCCTCCCCCTCCTACTGTTATCACAGTATGCCCCGCAGCGATCAATTCTTTTACAGAAGGCAGTTCAACAACCTCCTGCGGAATAGGTGAAGCTACTACTCTTCGCCAACCGCGTCCCGCATCTTCCACAACAGTCCATCCTAATTCCACCGCTCGTTTCTGGGCCTCTTCTTCTTCCATGAATCCGCCAATCGGCTTGGTTGGGTGTTGAAAAGCGGCGTCGGCAGCATCCACTCTCACCTGCGTGATAACTGTGGATACTGGTTTGGAAATCCCGCGTTTGCGCAATTCATTCTGCAGTGTTTGCTGCAATGCATAACCGATCGCTCCTTGGCTGTCTGCGCCACATACATCTAATGGAACCTCATGCATGCCTTCCATCCGGTGAGCAATTTCCGAGCGGCGCAAGATAAATCCCACCTGTGGACCATTGCCGTGCCCAATCGCTACATTCCAGCCGCTTTCAATCATATCGGCGATATGGAATGTAGTCTCCTTGGCTGCCAGATATTGATCTTCAACCGATAATTTGCTTTTATCTTTGATCAGAGAATTTCCACCAATGGCAACAACTGCTACCTGATTCTTCATAAATCTCCTTTTTTAAAGGTTTCAGCCCATGGTCAACGCCATGACTGCTTTTTGAACGTGCAAACGATTCTCAGCCTCATCGTATACAACCGAGTTTATTCCATCGATCACTGCATCAGTCACTTCAATGTTGCGGTCTGCCGGCAAAGGATGCATATAAATCGCATCCTCTTTTGCTAAATTCATGCGTTTTTCATTGGTGATCCAACTGGCATACTTTTTGGTGATTTCTTCCCCTTCTTTAGCATCTGAGGTATGCACCAGTGGACCCCATGATTTCGCGTACACAACATCCGCATCCTTGAACGCTTCATCCATATCGTGAACGACTTCAAAACCAACTCCCGCTTTCTTGGCTTCCGTCTGGGCTTGCTCCATGATCTCGGGCAATAATCGAAACTCAGGTGGATGTGCTAACACAACGTCACAACCAAATCGCGGCATCTGCAAAATCAGCGATTGCGGAACAGAAATCGGTTTGGAATAGGATTGCGCATATGCCCAAGAAACGACCATTTTCTTTTTACGCAAGTCACGTCCCTTCTTCTCCCAGATTGTCATTAAATCAGCCAGGCACTGGAAAGGATGATAGATATCACATTGCATATTTAATATCGGTACGCGTGAGTATTTGGCGACATCATTCAAATACTTGTTTCCAATTCCCCAATCACAATGCCGGATGGCAATTCCATCAAAATAACGGCCGAATATTTCTCCAATTTCTTTAGGAGTATCCCCATGGGAAATCTGGGTGGTTTTACTCTCGATAAAAGCTCCATGCCCTCCGAGCTGGGCAATACCGGCCTCAAAAGACCCACGGGTGCGGGTGGAGCTGAAGAAGAACAACATCGCCAGAACCTTGTCGCGCAGATATGCATGCGGTTCATTGAGCGCGCGTTTACGTTTCAAATCAAAGGCAACATCCAGAACCGTCTCAACTTCTTCCCTGTTGAAATCTAGGTCGCCGATCAAATCACGCCCATGTAAAAATGTCTGCATTTTTGCCTCCAAAATGATAAGTAATCTTATCCATTCTTTTTACCCTATCAGTATTCTTTTTTTTATATCAAACAATATAACCAACCTATATACAAAGTGTGAATCTGTTTATCTATGCTTCATTCGTAAAAATTAATTTTCTATGGAATGCGCGGACACAGCCAAGCATCATTCCATAGCTCCCAACACCAACGCCAGCAAGGCCATGCGCATGACCACACCATTGAACGCCTCTTCCCAATAACGAGCATGCCGCGTACTGTCCACATCAGACGGAAGCTCATCCATACGGGGCAATGAGTGCAGGATGATCGCATCACTCTTGGCTTTTTCACCCAGTAATTTCCGCGTAACCTGATAATTCGCAGGGGTCATGCCTTTTTGTTCACTAGCTTCCTGGCGCGCTTTAGTGTAATCCGGTTGAACCACTGGTTCCATATAAATAACATCTGCTTTATCGATCACATCCGCCACATGACCAGCTTCTGAATAACGCAGATTGTATTGATCCAATTCCTTCTTGAAATCATCTGTTAATGACATTTCTGGTGGAGCCACATAAATAACCTCAGCATCGAATTGGGTTAGTGCATACGAAAGCGAATGCATGGTGCGCATGCGCATATCGCCAATGCACAAAAAAGTTAGTCCGTCAATGGTACCCATCTCGTTTAAGACAGTGTAGAGATCGGTCAATACTTGGGTCGGATGCTCCCCCCAGCCATCACCTGCGTTGATGACGGGTACGCTTGAAAATTTTGCAGCTTCAGCAGGTGCGCCCTGTTGGAAATGGCGCATCACAATCACATCGCCGTAATACTCCAGCATGTGAACGGTATCCTTAATGGATTCTTGATACCAATCACCTGCGCGTGTCATCTTTGCATCCGAAAAACCGGTTACATGACCCCCCAAGCGGTGCATGGCAGCCTCATGCGCCAAACGTGTCCGTGTGGATGGTTGATAGAAAGCTGTTACCAGGGTTTTTTCTGCCAGCATGTCTGAATTGCGCCGCTCGCGTGCGATTGGTTCCAATTCGCTGGCAGCCTCAAATACGCGGAAAAATTCCGCGCGCTCAAAATCCTTGAGCGAGAGGATATCACGACCTAAAAAACTACGCATCTTTACCTCCAAAAAATTTTTTTTATGACATACCAATTGTTCGTAAAACGTGAAAGCGAAAATACCCAGGCAGAAAATAGGATAACGAATGGTCAATTATCTTCCCTCCCAAGGCATACAGTTCCGCTTCAAACATCAACAGCACATCCCCGCGCTGAATCTCTAATGCGCGTGCTACTTGAGAAGGTGCTGAGACTGCATTGATCTCTGTGAATGATTTTTCTAGTGGTGGTTCTCCGCGTTTGATCAGCAGATCCAGAATTGAACCGCTGAAAGAACTCTCAAGTTCCTTTTGTGTTACCGCACCGCGTGGAAGTGTATCTTGGAGAAAAGCTATCGCACGTCCCTCAGCGTGCATTACACGGGTCACCTGTACCAAACCGGTACCTTTGCGAATCCCGAATGATTTTGCGCGCGTTTCATCTGCCGGAATGTATTCGATATCATACTTTCCCATCGAAATGCTCATTTCAAGCCGCTCAGCGATCTTGTCCAGTGATTCGAGCAATTCCAAACCTGTCTCAAATGTGCCGCTTTTGCCTACCACAAAGGTACCCGCGCCCTGTCTTCGCACCAATAAACCTTGAGCCTCAAAAGTCCGCATCGCCTCGCGCAATGTTGAGCGCGATACACCCATCTGTGCAGCCAACTCCGGTTCTGTGGGCAACTTTTCTCCTGGTTTTGCCTCCGCGATCCTTTCATCCAATTCACGCTGCAAACGTGAAAAAGGGCTGTCTCTATTTTCTTTGCCCACCATCAACGCTGACCCTCCATCAAACGTGCAGCAGCACAATTATGCTGACGGATATGATTTTTCAGATCAAGATGCTGCAGCTCTCCTTCTTTCACCAGGAATTTTCCTGCAACCACATTGAAATCTACACCGCGTGGATTGCAGAATAGGACTGCTGACAATGGATCACACCAAGCACCTGCGTAATCCAGATGATTTAAATCAATGGCGATAAAATCTGCACATTTTCCTGGCTCCAGCGACCCAATATCTTCACGACCTAAAACGGCTGCTCCGCCAATAGTCGCCATTTCCAATGCCTGACGGGCGCTGAGAATTGACGCCTCAGAACCCGAAAGTGAAGCACCGCTAAGGCCGGCGCGTACACGTGCCAACAGCATAGCTTGTCGTGCTTCAGCTATGAGGTGGGAAGAATCGTTGGATGCCGAACCATCCACACCCAAACCCACTTTAACACCCACAGCCAACAGCTCCCAAATCGGCGCGATACCGGAAGCCAAGCGCATATTGGAGGATGGGCAGTGCGCCACCCCACAGCCGCTTGCAGCATATAACTCCATCTCATCTGAATTGACGTGCACCGAATGCGCAAACCAAACATCTCGACCGATCCAGTCCAGCGATTGCATATATGCTACTGGTCGATACCCAAATTGTTGCTGGCAGAAAACTTCTTCATCCTGAGTTTCAGCTAAGTGAGTATGCAAATGAACCCCGTACTGGCGTGCCAGCGCTGCGGATTGCTTCATTAATTCGCCGGTTACTGAAAAAGGTGAACAGGGCGCTAACACAATCTGCAACATTGATCCAGGTCGATCATCATGATATTGCTCAATCAAACGCTGTGAATCCTTGAGGATAGTTTCTTCACTGTCCACCACTGAATCCGGCGGCAGACCTCCTTTTGATTCTCCCAATGACATAGATCCACGCGAGGCATGCAAACGCATGCCCATTTCCTGCGCGGCAACAATCTCATCATCCAAGCGTGAACCATTTGGAAATAGATACAGGTGATCAGAAGCGGTTGTGCAGCCTGAAAGCGCCAATTCAGCCATAGCTGTTTTTGTGGAAAGAAAGATATCCTCAGGAGTCATGCGCGCCCAGATTGGATAAAGTGTTTTTAACCAGTGGAAAAGATTGGCATCTTGAGCCGCCGGTATGGCACGTGTGAGAGTTTGGTAAAAGTGATGGTGAGTATTGATCAATCCCGGCAAAACCACATGATCGCTTAGATCAAGCACATCATCTGCACTTCCGGGCAGTTCAGCAGTGAGTCCTACCTGATCGATGAATCCATCTTTGATAAAAAGCCCTCCCTGCGCGATCTCATGCCTTTTAGCATCCATAGTCGCCAGCAAGTATGCATTTTTTACCAAAAGAGTTGCCATCAATTACTCCTTGAATTATTTCATATTATAACTTAATTGTCCGACAATGTTATTATTTCCATTTTTCCAAGATTGTCGAAATAAAAATTGTTCAGGCGTAGTTAACCTGAATTGAATAGTTTTTATATTTTGACAAACCATATCTTTCACCACATCATTGCAGGGATATCAGCAACAACTGAACTTTTAAGTTGTTGTTGTACGACTTGTGAGCAGCACACCCGCAATTGCTAACCCACCACCGAAAATTTGCATCAGGGGGGGATGCTCACCTAACAGCAAAGCGCCGATCAAGCCAATCACAGGTACTAAATTGATATATGAAGATGCAACACTGGCAGGCAGCACCTGCAGGGCATAATTCCAAAGATACATAGTCAATCCGGAAGCGACCAGACCCAGATATAGAATGCCCAGCCAGGCCTGCCAGCTTGGTTGTGAAAGTCCATTTTGCCAGATTTCCCAGCCGATAAATGGGGCCAGCCACAAAGCGCCTACCGCCGTGCTGGCAGCTGTGGTCAGCACAGCCGGATATTCCCCCGCCATCCTGCGGCCTTGAATTGTATAACATGCCCACGCTAACGCGCTGCCAAAGATCAACAAATTTCCCAGCCAAGGTTTAGCAGTTGCCGCAGAATCTGAGCCATCCAAACTAACCAGCACCACACCAAACGTCACCAAGAGGATTCCAAGAATTTGTGCGGTTTTTAGGCTTTCCTTTAGAAAGACAACCGCTAGAAGCGTGGTTAGAGCAGGGACAATCGCCAGGATCAACACCGTGCTGCTAACAGAGGTAAGTGCCATGCCCACATTCTGCAGAGTATAATAGAGCGTCGTTCCGGTTAATCCAAACAACATGAATCTCGGGTGGAAGATATCCTTCACACGGAAGCCCTTTTGTTTGGCAAAAGGCGCAAGCAGCAGGAAGGCAATTACGAATCGCAGCCCGGTTAATTGCAGCGGCGCTATCTCCCGCAGCACGAGCTTGGTGATCAGGAAAGTTGAACCCCAAATCGCGATGGTTATGAATAAAGCCAGGTAAGCATTTCGATTATTCATGAGGGGTGATTTTATCATCTTAGATAACAGCTTCCCTCATGAAAACGAAAGTTCTCAAGAGAGATTGAAAGCTTTATTCAACTGGTAGTGTTTATGCCAAAAAGGTTGTCCTACGCCATGATGAGAATAAGTGTTGAATGAGAAAAAAGGGCATGCAATAAAATGGCATCAATATTACCAATAACTCCTGCTCTAATGACAGATCATTTTGCGGTTGACCTTTTATTCGGAACCGCAGTGCGTCAAAGGCATTCCCCCATGCATTCCCTACCATAATAGCGCGGATATACGCCAGGATAGCTTTGCTGCGTGATTCTCCATAAGTTTTGAATAAATTATCCAGTTCCTGTGCTTGGGGTTGCCCAGATTGTTCAGCGTAGTGCTGTGCGAAAAGCAACGCTGTTACTTCTTCGGTCGGTGCATGGGCAAAAACACCTCCTAAAGTATCTTGGATTTCTTCGTGACTCAATCCAACTTTCAATGCTGCCTGAGTATGGAAATAGGAACAGTATCGACAGCCATTCACTTCCGTGACTGCCATCATGATCCGTTCCCCAAATTGATGGGTGATAAAATGCCCGCGCCGTGCGCTGCGCATATCTGTCAAACTCACCATCATATCTTCAAGAAAACGCCGGAAATCTTTTGAACCATATAAACGTTTCATGAATCTGCGCTTTTCGGATTGTATTCTTGCGTTGGATTTAATGCTACTTTTTTCCATCAAGACCTGCTTCTTTTCTTTTTCTCAATTGAAAAGGCAGCCACATGGGCACGCGCTGTTGATAGGTTCGATAATCCTCCCCAAATACTTTTAACATGCGTCTCTCTTCATCCTTTGCCAGCCATTGATACATAGCCAAAACGCCAATCCATGCTATACTCGCCATTACAGAAAGGCTCAGCACAAGCACTGCTATGTAGATCAAGATTGCTCCAAGATATATTGGGTGCCGCATGCGGGCAAATAGATCAACGGTAATCATGATGGGGTCTTCATGGTAATCCCCGAATACAACACGAATGCCGTGCAGAGCCAACCATCCGCCAATTGTCAGCAGCACGAGGCTGATTGGCAGCCTCCAACTTATGGAAACAAGATTGTTCAATTTTTGTGGAAATCCAATCAAAAAATAATCCAACAAGCCAGCAATAAGAAAAATCATCAACGCAATCAGTTGGCAGGTGTCACCCAGAGGATGTTCACCAGCCAGGTCAGGACGGCGTTCGTGATCTTTATAACGCGGGTCATCTCGTAAGTGAGGATTCATATAAGTCCTTTTTTGATAAATAATATTTTTTGAATAGTTTTTTGTTTAAATTTACATTATTCGCAATTCTTAATAATAATCGTGGGATTCATGTAAAGCCAATCGGTTCCACATGCACATATGCGCGATCCACTTCTGGCAGGCTTTCTAGGTTTTGTGTTGCTTGGTCACAGATTTCATGCGCCTTATGAAGTGAAAGATCACCATCCACATTGATGTGCATTTCAACAACCAATTTAGGTCCTGCGTATTCTGTAATAACATGGTGAATATTCTGTACTCCTGGGACCTTCTGCACTGAAGCTAACAGTATTTCACGTAAATGCTCATCCGCTCCAGCTCCAGTGAGGTAGCCAAGATTTTGCCTTGCAGTGAGGAATACCGCACGAACGATCCAAAAAGCAACTAAAATCCCTGCCAAGGGATCTAACATGGGATGAATGAAATTCGATCCAACAATTCCCATTAATGCTGCCAGAGATGTGATCACATCACTTAAATTATCTCTAGCAGCTGCTTGCAATCCGGGGCTGGAAGTTTTTAGACTGATCTGATGAACCTTCAAGAACATGCCAAATTTGATCAACATGCTGCCGAGCATCGCTAGCAGTGCAATACCTAAGGGAATTATGGTTCCCCCCTGCAAACTTCGCAGAATCGAAGCGCGCATGGCTTCTATTCCCGCAAAAGCCATCGCAAGTGTAACCAATAATGCAGCTATCGGTTCAAAGCGGCTGTGTCCTTGTGGATGACTGAGATCGGGTGGTTGCTGAGATAGCCATAATCCTGCAATCAGAAGAAGAGAGTAAAAAACATCCGAGATAGAATTGACTGCATCAGAATAGATTGCGCTAGAACCACTGGCCTTGGCTGCCCAGATTTTTAAAATTGCCAGGCAGATATTGCCAAGTAATGTAATTAAAAACGCCTGCTGGAAAAACCCGCTGATCTGACGATCGGGTTGGAAATATCGAATCCATCGCATCGAAATCTATCCTTAATTTGATATCAGATTATCACCCAAAAAATCTGTTTTAAATAACTTGTCCTTTAAATTGGCTAATATATAGATTGTAATAGAATCCTTTTTGATCAATCAGTTCCTGATGGTTGCCCTGTTCAACAATCTCTCCTTTTTTAATTACCAAAACTTGATCAGCATCTCGGATAGTACTCAAGCGATGGGCAATCACAAAACTGGTACGTCCTTCCATCAAAGTTAACAGGGCCTTTTGTATGCGCACTTCAGTACGGGTATCCACACTGCTGGTAGCTTCATCCAGGATGAGAATGGGCGGATCAGCGAGAATTGCCCTACTGATAGCTAAAAGCTGTCTTTGTCCCTGACTGAGATTGCTTCCGCGTTCACTTAAGCGTGTTTCATAACCGCGGGGGAGCTGCCGTATGAAGTGATCCGCATCCGCAATGTAAGCAGCTTGCATACATTCCTCATCACTGGCGTTTAATCTCCCATAACGGATGTTTTCAAGCACTGTGTCAGAAAAGAGGAAAGTATCCTGCAAAACAATTCCTAGAGTACGGCGCAGATCATCCTTGCGTATCATGCGAATATCTATCCCATCAATGCTGATAGCCCCAGTTTGTACATCGTAAAAACGGCTCAGCAGATTGATGATAGTTGTCTTGCCTGCACCGGTTGGGCCAACCAGCGCAATAGTTTGCCCCGTTCTTGCATGCAGTGACATATTCTTAATTATAGGTACCCGGGGTTGATAACTAAAATTCACATTCTTAAATATCACGTTCCCACTGACCTTTTCCAAAGCTTTTGCAGAAGGACTATCTTCCATTTCAGGGTGTGTGTCGATGATCTCAAAAACCCGTTCCGCGCCTGCCAATGCGGATTGAATGGAATTATATACTTCAGATAGCTGGCGCACTGGTTGAATAAATTGCCGTCCATAACTGATGAAAGTTGCTATTATTCCCACTGTTACCAAACCTTGGATTGCCAGCCAACCACCCAAACCTGCCAGAGTAATAACAAAAAGATTGCCAATCTGGTTTGTCAACGGCATCAATAAAAAGGCATATGTATGTGCATATTTCCCTGAACGATAAACAGCTTGGTTTACTTCATTGAAAGAATGAAAAATAGATTGATCGCGTCGGAATGCCTTGATGACTTTTTGTCCACTAATGGATTCTTCAATGATCCCATTTAATTTTCCTAATTGTTTTTGTAATTCTCGGAACCCTCTTCGGGAGTATTTGGCAACAAATGTGGTAAACCAAATTGTGATTGGTACTACTATTAAAGAAG
This sequence comes from uncultured Pelolinea sp., assembly GCA_964451805.1. GTDB lineage: Bacteria > Chloroflexota > Anaerolineae > Anaerolineales > Anaerolineaceae > Pelolinea. Next base: position 24,701 of record CAYVJI010000010.1, read on the forward strand.
CTAGTGCAAGCCAAAAATCTAAAGCAAACATAGCTATTAGAATCCCACCCAAACTTAAAACATTTGCCATCAATGCTGTCACATTCATTGAAAATGCCTGGTTTATCACATCGATATCATTGGTCAATCGGCTCATCAATTCACCTGGTGGATTTCGATCGTAAAAGCTTAATGATAATTTTTGCAGATGAAAAAAAAGATCGGCGCGCAATGTCTTTAGTGCCTTCTGTGAAGTTTTTGCCATTAGCCAATTCGAAACCATCTGAAGTACATTTGTTATGAAATAAGCCAGAGCCATCCACAAAACCGTATTGACCAGCCCTTTGATGTCTTTATCTGCAATATAATGATCAATTGCCACTCCTAACAAATAAGGTCCCGCCAAGCTTGTCAATGTATATAGTAAAACCATGAGAAAAACGGTCGCCAGAGTACTTTTATAGGGAACGAGATAAACGGATAGACGGTGCAGTGCACTGCGTGCATCTTTGGCTTTCTCAATTACACCGGGACTGCCAGGTGAACCTCGGCGCATGGTATGCTGGAGATTCAACTTCGGTTTGACTTCAGAGCTACTCATGCAAAAGCGTTCCTTCCATAAATAATCTTGTTACTCATGATGCTTTTCAAGTGATTTCCATTTCCCAGTTGAGAATCATAAATTTCTCTATATATTGGACTGGCTTTCATTAATTGACTGTGTGAACCTTGGGCGGCTATTTGTCCCATATCCAAAATGATGATCTTGTCAGCATTTAAAACAGTACTGATACGCTGCGTAACGATAAAACAAGTACTATCTCGCATAATCTCATTTAATGCCAATTGGATGTTCGCTTCTGTTTCTACATCCACCGCGCTTGTGCTGTCATCCAGGATGAGAATGCGTGGTCGATGCAGGATAGCACGAGCAATAGCAATTCGTTGTTTTTGACCGCCCGAAAGATTCACGCCACGCTGTGCAACTTGGGTATCATAATCCTTGGGCAGTTCTTTAATAAACTCATGAATCTGAGCTGCCCGAGCCGCTTGCACAACCTCTTGTTCGGATGCATCTGGCTTTCCAAAACAAATATTCTCACGTATGCTCCCAGAAAACAAAATAGTATCTTGAGGTGTAATACCGATGTGCTCAAGAAGAGTTGTTTGTTTGATATCTCGCACATCAATTCCATCTATCGTTATGCTTCCTTCATCAACATCATAAAACCGGGGGATTAGATTAATCAAAGTTGTTTTTCCCGAACCAGTTGCTCCCAGGATTGCTACGGTTTCACCGGGTTCCGCAACAAAGCTGATTCCATCTAATACTTTTTCATCACATGCACCATGATAGGAAAAACAAACATTATGAAAAACCACTCGTCCAGTAAAACTGGTTGACATCCTATTGTTTGCCGGTCGGTCTTGAATCTCTGGTGTGGTTTTAAAGATCTCTTCAACTCTCTCAGCAGACACCATTGCACTCGCTAACACATTCGCCAGCATAGCCATGACCAATAATGGCGACATCGTAGTCAATAAGTAATCAGCAAACGCTACGATCTCTCCAACAGATTGCTTCCCCTGGATTGATTGAATGCCACCAAGCCAAACCACCAAGACAATGCCGATATTCACCAACATCGTCAGTGTTGGTGAGAATGTCGAAAAATATCGCATAACTCTAATATGCGTTTCAGTGAAATTTTGGTTAGCGATTTCAAAACGTGCCTCCTCATGTTCACTCCGCACAAATGCTTTCACTACACGCACACCAGCGATGTTCTCCTGCAAAATGGAATTCAATGTATCGAGTTTTTTCTGTACCTGCATAAAGAGCGGACCGAGTCTCCAAACAAAAATAGAAATAACCACACCTGTAAGAATTAACAAGGGAAGAATTCGTAATGTAAGGTCTCCGTTCGTTGAGTACATAAGAGTCAAACTTCCTGCAATCAATAACGGCGCACGGATACCAATCCGCATACTCATGCGATAAGCCTGCTGGATGATATTGATATCACTGGTAAGGCGTACGATGATATTGCCGGTTTTTAATTGATCCAGATTGCTGTAAGAAAATTCCTGAATTTTCTTGAATAGTGCTTCGCGCAGATCGCGCGCGAAACCCTCCGCTGCTGTCACTGAAAGCATATTATTTCCGATCGCAAATAGAGTATTCAGGGCGGAAATACTCAACATTACAATAGTCGTTCGTGCAACGACTTGAAGATTATTCTGATTAATCCCTAGATCAATGATCCGCTGAACAAGTCGTGGAATCGCCAAATCCATGAATACTACACAGATGAGAAATATGACAGATAGAACAGCTTCTTTCCAATATGGTTTTAAAAATTTTGATAAACGCAATAAATTCTTCATAATCTATTGATCCAAACCTCGCTGTTGGAGGATTTTATCTAGCTGATAAAAAGCCGCAACAATGGTATTGATTTCCTCATAACTAAGATGGGCAAATATTTCTGATAAGAATTGATCATTTCTATGGTGTATTTGATCCAATATCTTTCTTCCTGTTTCGCTCAAACGCAATTTTATATTGCGGCGGTCCTGTGCATTTCTTTCGCGTTCCACCCATCCGTGAATTACCAACTCTTCTACTGCACGGCTGATATTCGGTCGGCTGACGAACATGCAATCTGAGAGTTCGCTGACAGATTGCTTGCCCTCATAAATCCTTTTCAGAATGTGAAATTGTGCCGATGTAATTCCAAATTCTTCATGAGCAATTTGATGGAGTGCTGAACGAGCATAATGCCAAAGAGGAGGAATGGTCTTCCAAAACGAATCGATTAATTGTTGCCTTGATGCTTCTAAGTTTCGAACTGTTGTTTTTGGTTTATTAGTTAACATAAGTAACTATTATATATGTTAACTTTATCGTGTCAATGCTTCAAAGCCTGTAACATTGCATAAAAATTGTGAGAAAACAGTTGGTTCAACCCAATAGAAAAACTCCCTCCGCAAAATATTAGCGAGAGATAATACTAATCTAACAAATCCGTGTTAATATTTACAAACAAATATAAATTAATCTAGATTAACAAAAAACCGCTTAAGAGCTGAATTGAGTTGAAATGAATGTTTTATTGATTTACCCTGAATTTCCAGACACCTTCTGGAGCTTCAAACATGCCTTGAAATTTATTCACAAACGATCCTCTGCGCCGCCGCTGGGTCTTTTGACAATTGCGGCGCTGCTGCCAAAAGACTGGGATTTGAAATTAATTGATACAAATGTCAAGCGATTGCTTTCCAAACACCTGGCTTGGGCAGATATCGCCCTAATCAGTGCAATGACAGTGCAACGAGAGTCTGCTAAAGAAATTATCAAACAATGTAAAGCCGCTGGTATCAAGACAGTCGTAGGCGGCCCCCTCTTCACGACTGAACTAGAGAATTTCAAGCACGCTGACCATTTAATATTGAACGAAGGTGAGATCACCCTGCCAGCATTTTTGCAGGATCTCATAAAAAACCAGACCAAAAAAACTTATCAAACCCAGGAATACGCCAACATGCATCTCTCTCCGGCACCGCGCTGGGACTTAATTAATCTCAAAGATTACGCCAGCATGAGTATTCAATACTCACGTGGTTGTCCATTCAATTGTGAATTTTGCAACGTGACCGCCCTGCTTGGGCATCGCATGCGCTTAAAAACTGCTCAGCAGATCATTGCAGAATTGGATGGATTGTATCAAGCTGGTTGGCGCAAGGGTGTTTTCTTTGTGGATGATAACCTGATCGGAAACAAAAAGGCTCTCAAAGAAGACCTATTGCCGGCCTTAATTGAGTGGCGCCAAGACAAAGCAGGTATGACATTCAATACTGAATCTTCCATAAACTTGGCAGATGATTCTCAATTGATGGAAATGATGGTTGCTGCTGGATTCAATAAGGTTTTCATAGGCATTGAAACCCCTGATGAGAATAATTTAAAAGAATGCAACAAAAACCAGAATTTAAATCGCGATCTAGTTGCCGACATCCGTCGTATCCAGCACACCGGCATGCAGGTGCAGGGTGGATTCATCGTTGGGTTCGACCATGACAACCCTTCAACTTTTCAACGATTAATGGATTTCATTCAACGCAGCGGCATTGTGACAGCTATGGTAGGCATTCTGCAAGCCCCTATCGGTACACGTTTGTATGCGCGTTTACATGAAGCTGGAAGGATATTAAAAAACATTTCTGGCGACAATGTGGATGGATCTACCAACATCATTACGAAAATGAATATCGATTTACTTAAAAAACGCTATCGCAACTTGCTCAACAATCTTTATTCTCCAAAAGCTTATTACCAGCGTGTAATGACATTTCTAAGGGAATATGATTTGCCAAAATTTAAGCTCCATATTGACGCTGCGGTTATTTGGCAAAATCTCTTAGCATTTTTCCGGTCAATTTTTCAATTGGGCATCTTCGGGCGAGAACGCTGTCACTATTGGAAACTATTCTTTTGGACCCTTTTCAAAAAACCCCGATTATTTCCTTTAGCTATTGAATTCTCAATCTATGGATACCATTTTCGCAAAGTCAATCAACAGCATGTATCATGACCCAAAAATTGAAAGCTCAGGTCGCAACTCTCTTTGAACTCTGAATGATTAGTGTTCTCGGCAATGAGACTTTTCTCATTACTGAGCTTCCGGATTGGATTGTAGGAAATGTTGAACCTTGGGTGAAATCACTGCACGGCAATAGGGTTGAGAGGGATTTTTTTCAAAATAGTTATAATGGTATTCCTCTGCGTGATAGAAGTTCTCCAGCGGTTGCACTTCGGTAACGGTGTGTTGGTGAGATAAGAGGGTGGAATTCAATCTTCTAATTGATTCCTCTGCTTGATTTTTCTGTTCTTCATTGGCATAAAGAATAATTGATCGATATTGCGTACCGATATCATTTCCCTGCCGGTTGAGCGTGGTGGGATCATGTACCTGCCAAAAGACTTCCAGCAGTTGCGGGTAAGTAACAACCATTGGATCAAATTCAATTTGCACCACCTCAGCATGACCCGTTGAGCCACTGCAGACTTGATCGTAACTCGGATTCTGGGTGTGCCCCCCCGCATAACCAGGTTCAACACGAACAACACCCCTCACTCGTTTAAAAATTGCCTCAATACACCAGAAACATCCGCCACCCAATACCGCAATCTCTTTTTCTTTCATTCATTCCTCGGGATAAATTTCATTGATATCGAATTGACGCAGTGGCGAATGTTTTTTGGGGTAAGACCTTCCCCCTTAAAAACATGCCCCAGATGGGCGCCACAGTTTGCACAAGTAATCTCGATACGTCGTCCATCCGCATCTAAATCGCGGTTGATTGCGCCAGAGATCTCATCATCAAAGCTTGGCCAACCGCAGCTGGATTGAAATTTATCTTCTGACCGATACAAGGGAGCATTGCACCTCTTGCAATGATAAGTCCCTTTCTCAAAAAAGTTTTCATATTCTCCACTGAAAGGTGCTTCGGTACCTTTTCCTAGGATAACACGCTCTTCATCAGTGGATAGTTTTTTCCATTCCATTTAGATTCCTCTTTATTGAGAAAGTATATGAAAAATCAATTTCTAAATATATTAATGAATTATTGGAAATTTTACCGATCCAGCTCCAATTAAAAAATAGAGTCTTCGTCTGAATCTTAGGGTTATGCTTATCATAAAAAGGGAATATGGATCTTGTTTCTATAAAAATACTTTTAAAAATATATTTACTTAATCTTGGATTTTTTTATTTCGAATTAGCCGCTTTGAGCGTGTTTTTTAACAGCATGGCGATTGTCATGGGTCCTACGCCACCCGGCACGGGTGTTAATGCACCGGCAACTTGGCTGACCTCTCCAAAAGCTACATCACCAACCAAACGATAACCCTTCTTTTGATTGCTATCTTCTACACGATTGATACCCACATCGATAACAACTGCCCCAGGTTTTACCCAATCCTTTCGAACTATTTCAGCTTTACCAATTGCAGCAATCAGAATATCAGCCCTATTTGTAATTTCTGGAATGTTTTGAGTGTGTGAATGACAGATTGTAACTGTGGCATTTGCATGCACCAACAATAATGCCATTGGCATTCCTACAATATTTGACCGGCCTAACACAACTGCCTGCAATCCCTCCAATGAAGGCAGAGTTTCTTCTAACAAAACCATAATGCCAGCAGGTGTGCATGGAATGAAAGTGGGCTCACGTCCTTTCTGGGCCAAACGCCCGATATTTATGGGATGAAAACCATCAACATCCTTTTTAATTGAAAGCTTGCTTAAAATGCTTTCTTCATTCAGTCCCTCGGGCAAAGGTAACTGTACCAGAATCCCATGTACTCGCTCATCACCGTTCAACTCCTCGATCAAACCTTCAATTCTTGATTGAGGTGTCTCGGCTGGCAGGTCAAATCCAAAAGACAAAAAACCTACCTCCTCACATGCGCGATGCTTGGATCTCACATATGTTTGTGATGCGGGATTTTTTCCTACCAAAATGGTCGCTAAACCTGGAATCGGTAACCCCAGGATTTTACGCTCACTTACTTTTTGTGAAATTTCATCGCGGATACTTGCAGCGGTTTGTGCCCCATCAATAACTCTCGCGCCCATTTCTTTCCTTTCGATTATTTTGCTTTGAGATTGTATTATTAAATTTGAAATATATTCCAGAATTCATCTAAAATATTGCTATGAATATTACATTAAAACCGATCGGCACAATTCATTCACCCTTTCATTCTTTGAGTGAGATGCCCATTCAACCAGCCGGCATTTATGGAGAAGAAGGGATATTAGAGATTAATCCAGATTACATCACAGGATTACGCGATCTGGATGGATTTTCTCACCTGTATGCAATTTATTTTTTTCATAAAGCCCGAGATTGGAAACCGTTTGTCATTCCTTTTCTTGATAATGTAGAGCGCGGCATATTTGCCACCCGTGCTCCGAAAAGGCCAAATCCAATTGGATTATCGTTGCTCGAAATTCTCTCTATTAAGGATAATTTGGTGCGAGTCAAAAACATTGATATCTTGGATGGAACTCCTCTTCTGGATATTAAACCCTTTGTTCCTCAATTTGAGCCTACCGAAGGAATTCGCATTGGGTGGTTGGAAGGCCATGTTGATCAAGTAAAGCAGAAACGGTCCGATCAGCGGTTTATGGAATAAAAAGGAATACTCAAACGGAGTGAATCCATTGTAAAGAATTCTTCTTCATCATGGAGTACAATTTTGATTAATTTGGGAAAAAAATGCTTCTAACTCTCGATTTGGGCAATACCAACCTGACCCTGGGACTTTTCCAGAAAAAAAAATTGATTGTCCATTGGCGTTTGGCAACCGATCACCAGCGTATGCCGGACGAATATGGGTTGCAGTTTCATAGCCTGCTGCAAACCAGCAATTGTCCAGAAAAACAGCTGGATGGAATTGTATTCTCTTCAGTCGTTCCACCCTTAACGGAACGCATTCATCAAGCATGCCTGTATTACCTGCATCAAGAACCTTTGCTGGTTTCGCCAGACTTAAAACTCAATATACGTATTCTTTATGATGATCCAAACGCCGTAGGAGCAGATCGCATTGCGGATGCTGTTGCGGTGCAAGAAAATTATGGTGGCCCGGCATGCGTGATTGATTTTGGAACTGCCACAACATTCAATGCATTAACAAGCAATGGGGAATACTTAGGCGGAGCAATTTTACCAGGCATTGGTACTGCAGCAGAGGCTTTGGTTTCACGCACTTCAAAATTACCCCCAGTGGAACTTAAGGCTCCCCCGTCTGTCATCGGACGCAACACACAACATGCTTTGCAAGCCGGATTGATTTACGGTTATGTAGCCATGGTGGAAGGGTTGACAAATCGCTTCCGCCAGCATCTTGGAAAAGAAATGAAGGTGATTGCAACCGGCGGTCATGTTGACAAAATTGCCAGCCATACAAATGTGATTGACCATATTGATGCGTGGTTGACTTTAAACGGATTGCGTCTCATCTGGAATATGAATAGGTAAAAAAAAATGCCAAATCCATTGGAAGGAAAGCGAATAGTACTAGGAGTAACCGGATCCATTGCAGCCTATAAGGCCGTAGACTTAGCCTCTCGTCTTGCTAAGCAAGGTGTGATTATCAACACGATCTTGACAGAGTCTGCACAACGCTTCGTGAATCCCATCAGTTTTCAATCCGTAACAGGTCGAAAAGCATACACAGAGACTGATCTCTGGGGAGGTGAAGGTCACATTGTTCATATACACCTTGGGCACAATAGTGACTTGATTCTAATTGCTCCTGCTTCAGCCAATACGATCGCGAAATTGGCCAATGGAATCGCTGATAATCTGCTGTGTGTAACAGTATTGGCCGCTACCTGCCCTGTTATGCTTGCCCCAGCGATGGATGCGGGTATGTTTGGTCATTCCTCCACACAGGCAAATTTGCGCATTCTTCAAGAAAGAAATGTGAATTTAATCGAACCAGCCTACGGGCACTTGGCTTCTGGATTAACGGGAAAAGGGCGCATGGAAGACGCCGTCCAAATCACCCGTTATTTGCGTTACTTCTTTTCTCAAAAGAATTCCTTGCAGGGAAAAAAATTAGTAATCACAGCAGGGGGAACACAGGAACCAATCGATCCCGTCCGTATGATTAGCAACCGCTCCTCTGGCAAACAAGGGTATGCTTTAGCCCAAGCTGGTCTGGATGCAGGTGCACAAGTAATTCTGATTTCCACCCCCACCCAACTAGAACCTCCTTTTGGATGTAAAGTGATTCATGTTGAGCAAGCTGAACACATGCTTGCGGCAGTTATGGATGAGATTGGAACAGCCCATGCTTTGATCATGTCTGCGGCTGTGGCTGATTTCACTCCTGTCGCAGTGCAAAAAGAGAAGATTAAAAAAGAAAAAACTTTTAAAGCAATCGAATTGAAATCTACCAGGGACATTCTAAGAGAAGTAAATGCATTTAAAAAAGAAAACAAACTTGACTTAAAAATCATAGGTTTTGCTGCCGAAAGCCAGAATTTAATAGAAAACGCACAAAAGAAGCTTCAGGAAAAAGGATTGGATATGATTGTTGCGAATGATATCAGCCAACCTCAATCCGGATTTGGTGCAGACACCAATCAAGTCCTTTTATTATTTGCAGATGGCTCTCACGAGCAGCTACCTCTGATGAGCAAACAAGAAGTAGCCGAAAAAATCATTCAACATCTTGTTTCTTGGCTGACGGAAGGAGCTGCTTGAAAATGCGCATTCTCGTCTTTTCAGATATTCATTCAAATCTTACAGCTTTAGAAGCTGTGCTGGCTTCTGCAGGAAACGTGGATGCCTACTGGTGTCTGGGTGACTTGGTCGGATATGGCCCAGATCCAAATGAGTGCATCGCGCGTGTACGAGAGCTTCCGAATTTAGAATGTGTACGTGGCAATCATGATGCCGCTACCTTGGGTGAAGTGGATCAAAATACGTTTAATCACGAAGCCAGCCTTGCTATCACTTGGACAAAACGCAACCTGAAAGCTGAGAGCCAGGAATTTCTGCTGGGATTGGCTGAAAAAAAAATCATTGGCGATGTCACACTCGTGCATGGCAGCCCTAGAAACCCGGTATGGGATTATGTGATGGACTATATGACTGCCGCGCGTATGTTTCAATTCTTTGAAACTCGGATCTGTTTGGTTGGACACACCCACGTTCCTGCAATTTGGAGAGAATCCGGATCCGATTTTCCTCAAGGATTAGTTTTGGATTATCAAAAAACAAAAATTTTAAGCAAATCTATTCTAAATCCTGGCTCGGTTGGACAACCGCGCGATCACGATCCACGCGCAGCTTTTGCGATTTTCGATCCGGATGAAAGTCATTGGGAACTACGCCGTGTAGCCTATAACATAACAGAAGTCAAGGACCGCATCAAAAAATCTGGTTTGCCATGGCGGCATGCTTTACGCCTGGACGAGGGTTGGTAACCGGAACTTAAAACCATCATGCTTCGTTGTAACTCTGAAGCGATTGCGAAATACAAGAACTGGAAAGGAGAAAAAGATGAAAATGAGAAAAGGTTGGATTTGCTTATTGGCGCTGGCAATGATGCTGGCATCATGTGCTATGGCAAGAAATACTTTCATGGGTCAAAGCAGTGATGAATACGGAGCAGAGATGGCACCTCCCATGGCTGAAGCTCCTGCTATGGCACTCGAAAAGGCATTTGCAGAGGAAGCTGCGGTTGAAAGCGCTGAGTATGATACCAGTACGGAAAATGGCACAAACCGCATTGTGATAAAAAATGCCAGCCTTTCGCTTGTTGTGGAGAATCCCATTGATTCAATGCAAAATATTGCGAAAATGGCAGAACAGGCTGGTGGATTCACTGTCAGCTCTAACAGTTATAAGACTACTACCAGCACGGGGATTGAGGTACCGGTCGCTTATATTACTGTTCGTGTACCAGTTGAAAAACTTGATGAGACAATTAATGAGATCAAGGCATTGGTAGAGGATCAACGATTGGACATTCTCAATGAAGAGGTGTCAGGACAAGACGTAACTAGTGAAGTGAATGACCTGGAATCGCGCCTGCGCAACTTACAGGCTGCAGAAGAGCAATTGCTGGAAATTATGGAAGATGCTGACACCACTGAGGACGTGATCACGATCTTTCAGGAACTAACGCGTATTCGCGAAGAGATTGAAGTCATTCAGGGACAGATCAAGTATTACCGAGAATCTGCCAGCCTATCAGCGATCAGTGTCAATTTGCAGGCTAAAGAAGCCGTAGAGCCCATCACCATTGGCGGCTGGAAGCCCGGTCTGCAAGCTCAAAAAGCCTTACAAGCTTTAGTGGAATATGGGCAATATCTGATCAATGCCTTGATATGGTTAGCCATTTTTGTGATTCCTTTCCTTGCGCTCATTTTCCTGCCTATCTATCTGATCGTGAGATTTATACGCAAACGCAGAGCTGGAAAAGATACAAAAAAGTTATCGCAAAAGAAGGAATAAAAAAATTACCCCACTCGGAAATTTAGGGTGGGGTTTTTTTTATTTTAAGATTCGTAGAATACCTCTCCCCAAATAATTAAAACTGAACCGAAAACAATTATCAGATTGGGCATCCATTTCTATCTTCTGATCATTAAAAAATGAAATGCTAGGAGAAAAAGGGAGATAAAGATCCACTTTCGCCTGAGCTGCCCTTTCAATTCCAAATTGGATTTTTATTTCCTGTACACTTTTTTCCCAACCGATAAGCTCCATGCCCTGTGAAATATGCAGATTGCTCCCGAGGTAAATTTGTTCATTCTTCTGATCTATTTGAATTGATAGCAATAATGGGGAATGAGGTGGTAAAACTCCCTTGAAAAAATTTTCACCGTAGCTTGAATACCATATGCGATTGTCCCAAAAAGAACGAATCCAATAGTTCGCATTGGGTAATTTAAAATCGCCAGGTTGAATTGAGATCTCCCGTGGTCTATCCGTCCAATTGAATAAAGCGATTACAAACCAATTTCTCGAAGTATTTTGAAAATCAATGCGAAGTTTTTGAGGAGTATAGGCGTCTATCCAATCCAACACACGAAGCGGTTGTTGGATTGGCGGTAGCAGGGATGCAGCAATATCCAGTTGCTCTACTGGAACATTTTTCATTTTTTCCGAAAGGATCATAGATCCACCTGATAAACCAATCACTGTCGCCAGTGATCGAATTTCATCAAGCGATAATTTTGATTGGTATCTCACCAATAAGCAATCTGGGTCGTTGATCCACCAACAGCGATGCATTAATGATCTAGTGAGGGTATTCTGTATGGCATTACGAGCACAGGGCATGTGCGGTTCGTGTTTGA